>JABDNM010000011.1 GCA_013043825.1 Flavobacteriaceae bacterium | reverse complement strand
TGGTTACTACCCCAATACGTTCTTTTCTTAGATTTCTTTTATCTTCCATCTTTCAGCTTCGTACAGTTATTGCACTTCTCTTTTAGTTAGTTCTGTCGCAATTCTCGCAATAGATCTTCTATGACCTCTTAATTGAATCGGGTTTTCCAAAGGGGAAATAGCGTGTGCTATTTTCAAATCTGAATATGCCTTTTTCTGAAGGGTCAATTGCTCTTGCAATTCTGCTGTGGATGCTTCTGTTATTTCTGATTGTTTCATAATGACAATTTCAATAATTAAGCTTGATAGTCTCTGGAAATCATGAACTTCGTTTTAACGGGAAGTTTCTGAGCTGCAAGGCGCAAAGCCTCTTTGGCAGTCTCTTGTGACACTCCGGATACTTCAAACAACACTCTGCCTGGTTTAACCACCGCAGCCCAATATTCAACAGCACCTTTTCCTTTACCCATACGTACTTCAAGCGGCTTCTTAGTGATTGGCTTGTCTGGGAAGATCATGATCCACAAGGATCCTTCCCTTTTCATATAACGGGTAGCAGCGATACGTGCAGCTTCAATTTGACGCGATGTCAGGAAATTAGAGTCTAATGACTTTATACCAAAAGTTCCGTAGGAAAGCTGGTTACCACGACCTGCATTTCCTTTCATTCGGCCTTTTTGTTGTTTACGGTATTTTGTTCTTTTCGGTTGTAACATCTTCTGTGCTCTTTAAAAAATTACTTTCTGTTACGACGTGATTTGTTGTTACCACCTCGACCAGAACCACCTTTTCCACCTTTCTTGGATAGACCAACCAGTGGAGAAAGTTCTCTTTTACCATATACTTCACCTTTCATGATCCATACCTTTACACCCAATCTACCATAGGTAGTGTGTGCCTCAACCAAGGCATAATCAATATCGGCTCTAAACGTGGAAAGCGGAATACGACCATCTTTGTAGGACTCATTTCGTGCCATTTCGGCTCCATTCAAACGTCCCGATATCTGAATCTTGATCCCTTCAGCATTCATTCGCATAGCAGCTGCAATCGCCATTTTGATCGCCCGACGATACGAAATTCTATTTTCGATTTGTCGTGCGACACTGGCTGCAACCAGATGCGCATCAAGCTCCGGTCTTTTAATCTCATGAATGTTGATCTGAACCTCTTTCCCGGTGATCTTCTTAAGCTCTTCTTTCAACTTGTCTACCTCCTGACCTCCTTTACCGATAATAATACCGGGGCGGGCTGTCGTGATAGTAACGGTTACAAGTTTAAGCGTGCGCTCAATGATCACTCTAGACACACTTGCTTTACTTAAACGAGCGTGAACATACTTTCTAATCTTGTCGTCTTCGGCGAGTTTATCACCGTAGTCGTTACCTCCGTACCAGTTGGATTCCCATCCTCTGATGATACCCAGGCGATTCCCGATTGGATTTGTTTTCTGTCCCATTTAAATCTAGCTTTGTGTGTTATCGTTTGCTCCTAGCACCAAGGTTACATGGTTGGAACGTTTTCTAATTCTGTGTGCGCGTCCTTGAGGTGCGGTACGTAAACGCTTCAGCATAGTTCCACTATCCACGCGTATCTCTTTGATAAATAGATCGGCATCTTCCAGGGAAGCGTCTTCATTCTTTGCTTGCCAGTTGGCTATTGCAGACAATAAGAGTTTCTCCAGTCGATTGGAGGCTTCCTTCTGACTGAATTTCAAAATATTCAGTGCTTTGTCTATTTTCTCACCACGAACGAGATCTGCGACCAATCGCATCTTTCTGGGTGAAGTAGGGCAATTGTTCAGTTTAGCGAAGTATTGTGTTTTCTTCGCTTCCTTGATCTGCTCTGCTCTTTCTCTTTTACGAACTCCCATGGCCTGTTACTTTTTACCTTTATTTTTTGCACCAGCATGACCACGGAATGATCTTGTGGGTGAAAATTCTCCTAATTTATGTCCTACCATGTTCTCTGTTACATAAACAGGAACGAATTGTCTTCCGTTATGTACAGCAATGGTTTGTCCAACGAAATCGGGAGTGATCATAGAAGCACGCGACCAAGTCTTGATCACGCTCTTCTTTTTCGCCTCCACATTCTGCTGAACTTTTCTTTCTAATTTAAAATGAACGTACGGTCCTTTTTTTAATGATCTTGCCATAGCTTATTTTTTTCTACGTTCGATGATGTATTTGTTACTAGCTTTCGTCTTGGAACGGGTTCTATATCCTTTGGCAGGAATACCGTTTCTTGAACGTGGGTGACCTCCGGAAGATTTTCCTTCTCCACCACCCATGGGGTGATCGACCGGGTTCATCACCACAGGTCTGGTTCTTGGTCTTCTACCCAACCATCTCGATCTACCTGCTTTACCGGAAACCAGCAACTGGTGGTCGCTGTTGGAAACAGCTCCAATGGTCGCCATACAGGTAACCAGGATCATTCGAGTTTCCCCTGAAGGCAACTTGACCGTGGCGTATTTACCGTCTCTTGCCATTAACTGGGCAAAAGCACCGGCAGAACGGGCCATCACCGCACCCTGTCCGGGACGCAGTTCGATACAAGAAATGATGGTACCTAATGGAATATTGGCAAGTGTCATGGCGTTCCCGATCTCGGGAGCCACCTTTTCGCCAGATACGATATTCTGACCCACCTTTAGACCGTTTGGAGCGATCACATAGCGCTTTTCACCATCCTGGTAATTCACCAATGCGATAAAAGCTGTACGGTTTGGATCGTATTCAATGGACGCGACTGTCGCAGGAATTCCCTGCTTGTCACGTTTGAAATCGATAATTCGATAACGACGTTTGTGACCACCACCTTTATAGCGCATGGTCATCTTTCCTTGACTGTTTCTACCTCCAGAACGTTTATTCGGAGCGAGCAAACTCTTCTCCGGCTTATCAGTTGTAATGG
>JABDNM010000008.1 GCA_013043825.1 Flavobacteriaceae bacterium | reverse complement strand
ACAAGATCTCCACTACATTGGATATATTTCGAAGTTCATCCTCCAGCGGATCAACAATAAGACGTTCAATGTCCTCGGCTGTATTTCCCGGCCAAGGGGTGGAAATATAGATCTTGGTTTCATTGATTTCTGGGAAATTCTCGCGAGGCATACTGAAATACGCAGTCGCACCCAAAGCCAAAAAAATGGTGATCATCACCCATATCACTGTAGGGTGATCAATTGCCCAACTCGATAGTTTAAACTCCTTGTCAACCTGTTTTTTCTTAGCACCCATGAGCTATTGATTTATGATGTTCACTTCCTGACCATTCTTCACCGTCCGGGCACCTTCGACTATAATTTCCTGCCCACTTTGTAAACCCTCCAATACTTCTATATAATCTCCCTGAGTCTTCCCAGTTTTGATGATCTGTTGCCTGGCAACAGCCTTATTCCTCGAAACCGAATCGGTGATCGCCATATAGACATATTGTTCGTTGTTGGAATTCTCGGAAATAACATTGAGAGGGATCATGATAGCTTCCTCATTCGAATAATCATTGATCTTGACACGAGCCGTTAAATTAGGTTTGATATTTTCTGTTTTATTCGGAAGGTTCACCTCGATCGAAAACGAACGGTTGTCGGGGTTGATGTAATTTCCTGTCTGACTAACTTTCGATTCGATCGTTGCTCCAATCATAGGGATATTCACCGAAACATCCTTACCAGGTACTACACTGGATAAATACCTTTCCGGAACATCGGCCTTGACAAACATCTTACTCAAATTCACAATTCGAAATACAGGCTGGCCTGGTGAAACTACTGTCCCCTGGTCTGTGATAATCTCATCGATCACCCCTGAAAAGGGGGCTCGAATGGTGGTTTTACCCAATTGACTCTTCAATTGATTCACAGCATTTTGTGAAGCTTCATAGTTTGTTTTAGCCTGGAGGTATTGAATCTCACTGCCAATCTTCTGTTCCCACAATCTCTTCTGGCGGTCGTAGGTGGTTTTCGCTAACTGTGCCTGGGCTTCCAATTGTCCCAACTGACTACCAAGTCCGCCGTCATCTATTCTACCCAATAACTGACCTTTGGAAACACGATCTCCTTCTTCTACCAATACGCGGGTTAAAGTGCCTTGATATTCTGGATAGATGATTACGTTCATATTGGTTTCCACGTTTCCCTGGATCTCTATAAAGTGCTGAAAAAGTGAATCTTTTAATCGTAGGGTACTCACTATGGCCGAATTATCGGCCTTGTCCAATTTCTTTATGGCAGCGTCGAGTTTTTTCAATTGTTCCTGGATCTCCGCTTCTTTATTTTTTATTTCAGTCCGTTGGGTACGAATGGCTTCCAGATCCCCGGAAGCGATAAGATCGTCTACAGAAACAGCTTTCCCATCCCCGCAGGATGCGACAAATACTGTAACGGCGAGGATTGTTAGTAGTCTTTTCATATTTGGTTTATTGATGTAAGGATTCATGTTAGTAGTTATTGGCTTCGCAATTGAGGAGTATTAAGCACTGTTTCAACAGTGGCCGTAGCATTGATAAGGTCCAGCATACTTTGGAAATATTGTTGTTGCGCTGTGTATAGTTGAGTCTGTGCTTGCCGAAGCTCGAAACTCGACGCAAGCCCTTCCCGGAATTTAATCTGATTTTTATTTTCTATACGTTCTGCCAGGGCAATATTCTTTTGAGCGTTCTCGTATTTTTCAATGGCAAATTGATAGTTGCTTTTTGCAGAATTCAATTCCAATCGAACATTTTGAATGGTCTCCTCCAATTGGGTTTCGGCCTGGTCCAAAGCAATACGGGCACGCTGTGTTCTCGCTCCCCGCATACCACTGCTGAAAATTGGAATATTCATGGTTACACCAAGTATGGATGATTGGAACCAACGTTGTTCCGAATCGAAAAAAGTGAAAGAATCACTATTTGCTTGTGTGCCATAATTCAAAAAGGCGTTCAATCGGGGGAGAGCCCTACTTTTTTCCAGTTTCATTTCCAGGCTGCGTTGCTCTGTGAGATTAAAAGCAATTTTATAGTCGATGTTTTCTTGCACATCCAAGCCTTGCGTTAGATATTCCAAGCGGATGTTCTTCGCGGCCAGGTCATCCAATGAATCGGTGAGGGTTACTTCGCTATCCACATTCAATCCAAGTGCCACATTGAACATTTGTTTGGCGATCGATTTGGACCGCCTGGCATTGCTCAACTGTGTTTCAATGTCCAATAGGGTGATCTCGAGTTGTTCAACGCTTTCTTCTTCCTCCAATCCGTTTTCAAAGACTTTTCGAATTTCAAATAGATTTTGTTCAAGATTGGTTCTGTTCTTCTCAAAAATGGCCACCAATTCTTCCGAAAGCAATACACTACCATAGGCGTTGATAATCCCTCTTCTTACTTCCAACTGGGTTTTTTCATTTGCATTTTCAGAGAAATCAAGAAATGCTCTTGCTGCTTGCAGACCAACCAGATAACTTCCATCGAAAATAAGTTGGTTGAGGGTTGCTACTGCTGTCGCGTTTTGTTGCGTTCCGAAGGTGACCGGGGTGAAGGTGCCGGGTTCTCCTCCTGTGATCTCAGCCGGAATAAGTGTGACAGGTTGCTTAAGATTGTTATTATACGAAATCGAACCATCCAGTTGCGGTAAGCCGGTGGCAGTGGTTTCCCATTTCTGTTTTAGGGCTTTTGCAATGTCCCTGCGGGCATTGATGGCTGTATAATTACTGTCAAGTGCAAATGAAACGGCTTCCTCCATAGAAAACGCATACGATTTTCGTTCCTGGGCAAGGCCAAGTATGGATACGAAAATGAAAAAAGTAAATGCAATGAGTTTACGCATTGGATAAGGTAGTTTTTATGAATCTATTTAATATTTTTAGTCCTTCTTTGGTTACGATACCCCGCAGATGATATTCAAGATATTCCTCAAATAGACGCACCTTGGGGAATCGATGAACTGGAAACAATGCATCATCCTTGATGCCGTTAACTCCGATAAAATATATACGTGAAACGAACTCGATATCGATATTCTCCCGGTACAAACCCATCTCTACACCGCGTTCTAGATTCTTTGTAGTACAATCGTACATCTTATCAAAGTGTTTTAATCTGAAGGTCTTATGAACTTCAGGGTAATATTTCTGAAGCTGGTACTGTGGTGAGGATTTCTCATCCTTCAATTGCAGCATCACAAATTTCTTTATCTCATACAATTCCTCAATGGGGTTCTTGTTCATTGCGCAGATGCAATCGATCCCATGGGTAATGTGGTTGAACATGGTCATGGTCGTGTCGTGAACCAGTTTCGATTTATTTCCGAAGTGTGCATAGATCGTCTTTTTGGAGATGCCCATTTCATTGGCAATGTCATCCATGGTCACACTTTTGAATCCAAGGTTGATGAACAGTTCCGTCGCTTTCTGTATGATCTTTTCTTTCATAATAAGAGGCAAAAATAAGCGAGGAAACTTTAAAAACATTAAAAGTTTCCAAAGTTTTACAATTTTTTAACAAATGGATCATGGCGGGTAGTAGTTCACCCTTTTTATCATTTATTTAGCACGGGTTTTGGACACATGATGTATTTTAG
>JABDNM010000007.1 GCA_013043825.1 Flavobacteriaceae bacterium | reverse complement strand
CATTTTGACTCTGTGTCCAGTTGGGGTTGGTATCTCCCCAGTTGGCAGTCTGCCAAACTCCTAGTTCGGTACCAACTATTACTTCATTGGTGTTTAATGGATTCTGAAGGATGCATTTCACCGGCATATCCGGCAGGTCTCCCTCCTTACTTACCCAGGTAGGGGAACCAGAGGTTCCATTAGCGGTATACCAAATACTTGTCACCCCATAGTTATGGAAAGTGACCATAATATCATTCTCGGACTGTCCGTACCGTATTTCTGAAACGGCACCCACTTGTCCTGGCATCGAAATATCGCTCCAGGTTGGAGTTCCGTTGGCGTTGTTCATTCTAATGATCTTACCTAAAGCCGTACCAACTAGGATCCTGTTGTTAACGAAAGGCGAGGCCACGAAAGCTGTGGGTACATGATCAATAATTGCGTTATCGAGCGTAGATGTGGTAACCGATCCCTGTACATTGGCATACCGATAGATCTGGTAATCGGTCCCGCTTGTCCCGTTGGCGTACAAGATATTGGCATTACTATCGAGGCCACATTGATTCACAAAATCTCCATCATTGGTGTTGCCCGCAAATTGCGTATCCACTCCCGTTGTGATATTCACCCTGTAGTAAGAATTATATACGTATGACGAGATCATATATTGGTCTTGTTGATCGATAAACACCCAGCAACCATCTCCTCCTGTTACTTCGAAAGCCGGTCCCGGAACCGGTGGCGCATTGTCGATCCACTGAGATCCATTGTCTTGGGCTCCTGCCAGTAATTTGTCACTGGCCGTTGACTGGTTGATCGCACCCTTGTAAAACTGTGTCACGTTATAGCCTGCGTTTCTAACTTCGGTGGTTGTTCCTCCGTTATCTGTGAAAAATACCCCGCCGTCATTTCCGAAAACGATCCGGTTTGAGTTGGCAAAGGCAATTCCGTGCTGATCGGCGTGAACTTCCTGATAACCAAATCCGCCGTACCAGTGGGAGAACTGACCCCAGCTTCCGGCCGAATTGGTGGATTTAAAAAGATCGATCCCACCAACATACACCACTGCGTCGTTATTAGGGTCTACACCTATCATGAGGTCATAAAAACTTTGTCCACGGGTAAAATCGGCGGCACTAATACCTGTATCCGCATCGTTGGGATAGGCCATGAGGGTGGGTGCTGTTGAAAAGCCGTTGGTTGTGCGGTAGATCTTGGCGGGATTTGCGGTATTTATTCGGTCTTCCGCCAGGACATAGATCTTGTTGGCTGCTTGTTGTGAGCAGGCCAATTCAACTCTCCCGTTAGTTCCAAGATTTCTTACAAATTGCCATCCTGAACCTGTGTTTTTAAATATAACACCTCCGCCTTCTCCTGTAGAGTAGCTGTATTTAGTACCCATCCAAAGGGTTCCATCGGCTCCAATATCAAAGTCATTGGGCGCATAGTAATCTCCCGGTGAACTATCCTAATGCCATCCGGTTAGTCGGGATAAGTTTGTTCCATCTGTGCTGTGATACAGTCCAATGGTATTATCTCCCAACCAGTTCCATCCCGAGCCTGCCGAGGAAGACGAGACTTCTTCGGTATAGGCCATGGCATCGGCGCCAAAGAATATTTCGGTTTGATTGGTAGATGGATTGTTCCAGGCTACTATATCCTGAACGTAGGTGATCTTGTCTTCGACTGCGGCTCCACCTGTATAGATACTCGTCCAGGTCTCACCACCATCTGTCGACTTATAAATACCGTTTCCGTTTACAGCACCCCAGGTATATACTTCCCCTGTTCCAATATACATGGTTTGGGTGTCGTTGGGATCTACGGTGATACACATTACCGCCAGATTCGATGGGACACCACTCACTCTTCTCCACTGTGTGGTACCGCTGGTAATATCATCGTTCACCCATAGGCCTCCGCTCACGCTACCTGCAAAAACTTTTATGGTACTTCCCGGGGCGAACATAAGCGTATGTGTTCGTCCTCCCACATTATTGGGACCTCGCTCTACCCAGGTATTGCTACCAGTTCCCGGCGGGGTACGCATAAGAGGATTGTTCTTTAGCTGTTCCTGTAGTTTGTGTACCTTTTCGGGAGCTGGTCTCAATAATGCCGGATCACTGGTATAGAGCCATTCCTGCTCGTAGAACTTATTTGGTGGTAAACCCATTTCCCCACGATCTTCTTTGTTGAAAGACATGGTTTTTCTGAAGGGATGTTCGACAAGGAATTTGGAATATTGTTCTGCCAACTCACTTGAAACAGTGGAAGCAGTGTTGGTTGCGTCTTCTTCCGAAGTACAAAAAAAGATAACTGAAAATGCGGCGCTTAATCCAACCGCTAGCAGTGCATAAATTAGAAAGGTCTTGAGTCTCATCATTCTTGGGCTAAATGTGAACCCTCCAAAAATAGCATTTTACCGACAAAAACCAACTTTTTATCGATAAAATACATAAATCGAGTCGATTTGAACCTATTTGTACCTTTCAGAATAAAAAAAACGCCCCATAAAATGAGGCGTTGTGATTGTTTTGCTGAAAGGAAATTTATCCTCCAAAGTCGTCGAATCGGATATTCTCATCGGGAATTCCAAAGTCCTCCCCCATTTTCTGTACCGCCTGGTTCATAAGTGGTGGGCCACAGAAATACAATTCGATATCTTCGGGATCTTCATGGTGGTTCAAATAGTTGTCGATCACCACCTGGTGGATAAAGCCTACAAAGCCATCCCCTTCTTCATCGTGAATGTCCTTTTTAACTTTCCAGTTGTCCTCTTCCAAAGGTTCGGATAAGGCAAGGTAAAATTTAAAATTCGGGAATTCATCCTCCAATTCCTGGAAGTGATCCAGGTAGAACAGTTCACGCTTAGAACGACCACCATACCAATAGGTTACTTTGCGCCCGGTTTTAAGGGTTTTGAATAAATGGTACAAATGCGAGCGCATGGGAGCCATTCCGGCACCTCCACCCACATATAGCATCTCGGCATCGGACGGATTGATAAAGAATTCGCCGTAAGGCCCTGAGATGGTCACTTTATCTCCCTCTTTGCAATTAAAGATATAGGACGAAGCGATTCCGGGGTTTACCTGCATCCATTGGTTCTTTGCACGATCCCATGGCGGGGTCGCAATACGCACGTTGAGCATGATCTCACGCCCTTCGGCAGGATAAGAAGCCATTGAATAAGCTCTCTCTACAATTTCGGTATTCTTCATCACCAGCGGCCATAGCCCAAACTTATCCCACTCGGCTTGAAATTTATCGGGACTGTCGTGCTCTTCGGGGTGAGCCGTGATGTCCATTTCACTAAATTTCACTTCGCAGGGCGGAATCTCAATTTGAATATATCCCCCGGCCTTATAATTCATCTCTTCAGGGATCTCTACCACAAATTCCTTGATGAAGGAAGCTACAT
>JABDNM010000006.1 GCA_013043825.1 Flavobacteriaceae bacterium | reverse complement strand
CTCCATAATACCCTCGCTCATCAACGTTGTAATTCATCTTTGAAATTTTTTAATACTGAAATATCTTTGTGACCTGGTTCCAATTCGAACTTACTATTTACATCAACTGCGAAAACAGAGACGCCGGATTCATCTAATTTCTGTAAATCATTGACATCCCTGGGGCCTATGCCACCACTCAAGATGACGGGAACACCGGCTTCATAGTCTCGAAGAAGCGTCCAATCGAATTTTTTCCCGCTACCGCCATGAACTGCCGACAGGGTGTCGAATAGAAACCGATCCACTGTTTTCTCGAAGGGTTGTACAATCCGGAAGTCGAATTTCGCTCCAATACGAAATACCTTCCAAATTTCCACGTCAGGCCATTGCTTCAACAATGCCTTCCGAAGTTCGTGACAGTAAATCAAGTCTTCGTCTCCGTGCAGTTGGACTGCCTTCAGGCCGTAATCACTTATTTTTGATAAGACAAATGCTATAGAAGCATTCACGAAAACTCCCACCTTCCTAATTTCGGGTGATATCTTTGGGATAACCCCATCAAAATACCTTGGGCTTTGGTCGTAAAAAATAAAGCCCAGGTAGTCTGGTTGCAGTTTGGCGACTTCTGCTATATTGTGTTTCATTCCGCATATTTTCAACAGCATGCTCATAATAACTTCTGAATGAATTTAGATGCTTCTTTTCCCGGATCCGTGCTGCGCATAAAATGCTCTCCCATTAAAAATCCCTGGTAGCCAAGTGTTCGTAATTCTTTGACGGAATCGGGCTCACTAAGTCCACTCTCGGAAACCTTGACATATTTTTCCGGGATAAAATCTAGGAGATCACGGCTGGTGTCCAACGAGACCTCAAACGATTTTAAGTTCCTGTTGTTCACGCCCAATAGCTGGACCGATGGAAGAAGCGAGCGCTGCAATTCTTCATGATTATGAACCTCCAACAGCACTTCCAGGCCCAGGTCGTTGGCCAATTGTGAAAACTGAATCAACTCTTCATCCGATAGGCAAGCTGCGATCAATAAAATGGCATCTGCTCCATAGGCTTTTGATTCTATGATCTGATAAGGATCTACGATAAACTCCTTTCTTAAGATGGGGACTGAAAGCAGGGAACTGGCCAGCGCCAGGTCCTCTAAGGAACCTCCAAAAAATTTGGTGTCGGTTAAAACTGAAACGGCAGCTACCCCCGCCATTTCATACCCTTGAATCACCTTGGGTAGCTCGATCGCGGTGTTGATATTCGATTTACTGGGAGACCTTCTTTTATGTTCAGCAATAATTCCATTTTTAGAATTCACCACTGCCAATGACATGGATTTAACCTTTCGTTCGAATAGACTCGTTCTTTTCAGCAAGTTCTCAGGGAATATTCGCTTTCTCGCCGCGACCTCCTGCTGTTTATAGTTTGTAATAGTCTTCAGAATACTCATTGTGCCTGGCTTAATCGTTGTAATTTCCTTAGTACATTCAAAGCCGATCCGGATTCAAGGGATTGGCGTGCTTTATCCAGGGCCAGTTCCAACGAACAATTCTCTGCTGTTTTTATGGCCAGAGCAGCGTTGGCACAGACTACATTATTTTGCGGATCTGTACCTTTCCCATTCAGAATAGTTAAAAATATTTCGGCAGATTCATCCACACTCGCCCCACCATATATGGCAGATTGTTGTATGGTTTCGAATCCGAATTGCGCAGGTTGCATGATGCCTTCCGATGTATTTGAGATCACTTTTACCGGCCCTGTTAGCGATACCTCATCATAACCGTCCATAGCATGTACGATAGTGAAATTTTTGTTCCCCTTTTGATAGAGATAGCCATAAAGCCTTGCCAATTCAAGATTGAATACTCCAACCAGTTGATTTTTCGGAAAGGCTGGATTCACCATAGGCCCCAGCATGTTGAAAAAGGTCTTTACTCCAAGTTCCCGGCGAATAGGTGCAACGTTCTTCATAGCAGGATGAAATAGCGGAGCGTGTAGTATACAAATGCCTGCTTCGTCCAGGCAACGCCTAAGGAAATCCTGTTCATTGCTGAATTTGATTCCCAATTGCTCCATCACATTACTGCTACCGCTAACCGAGGAAACCCCATAATTACCATGCTTCGTTACATGCACTCCGGCACCCGCCGTTACGAAAGAAGCGAGGGTAGATATATTGAAAGTGTTCTTGCCATCACCACCCGTACCGCAGAGGTCGATGGTAGTATAATCGTTGAGGTCTACGGGGAGACAGAGTTCCAACAATGCATCTCGAAATCCTTCCAATTCGTCCAGGGCGATCGTACGCATCATGTAAACCGTTATGAACGCTGCCATCTCACTTGCGTTGTACTCGCCATTACTCATTGACACCAAAACCTGCCTGGCCTCCTCCTTGGAGAGATGCTCGTGATTTATCAACCGATTCAGTATCTTTTTCATCTTACTTTGTTACCCAGTTCTTAATGATGGCCTTTCCTTTTGGGGTAAGTACACTTTCGGGATGGAATTGAACTCCCTTTATGTCAAATTCACGATGTCGCAGTGACATGATCTGCCCATTCTCGTCCACCGAAGTGATCTCAAGTTCATCCGGAAAATTTTTCCGAGAAACAACCCAGGAATGATAACGACCCACTTCAATCTCATCTCCCAGCCCGGAGAACAGTGATTCATCATCAACCAGGATCTTTGCGGTGGTTGCCACACCATGAAACACTTCATTTAGATTAATGATCGATCCACCAAATACTTCCCCGATGGCTTGTTGACCCAGGCAAACCCCGAGTATGGGTTTTCTGCCAGCTTGCGCTTTTACCAATGCTTTCAACAAACCTGCTTCGGAAGGGATCCCAGGGCCGGGAGACAATAAAATTTTGTCGAATTGGTCAACGATGCTTAGGTCGAACCGATCGTTTCGAACCACCGTAACATCACAATCGAACTCCTCCAGGTAGTGAACCAGGTTGTACACAAAACTGTCGTAGTTATCGATTACCAGGATCTTCATATTAAATCGTTTCGGCCAATTCCAGGGCCTTGGTGAGAGCACCTAATTTGTTATACACTTCTTGTAATTCCTTAGTCTCATCGCTGTCGGAGACAATACCGGCACCTGCTTGATAATGCAGCGTGTGGTCCTTGCTCAGGAAAGAGCGGATGATGATGGCATGGTTAAAATTCCCATCGAACGCCATGAATCCAATGGCACCACCGTAAAAATCACGATTTACATTTTCGTAGGATTCCAGTAACTGCATGGCGCGGTGTTTCGGAGCTCCGCTCAAAGTTCCGGCGGGAAACGTATCGGCCACGATCTGCATGGTGGAAGTGTTTTTAGTGATTGAAGCGGTGACTTTGCTCACCAGGTGGATGACATGTGAAAAAAATTGCACTTCCTTATACGTTTGGACTTTCACCTGGTTTCCATGCCGGCTAAGGTCATTTCGCGCCAGATCGACCAGCATGACATGCTCACTATTCTCTTTTTCGTCTTCGGAAAGCGCTTTCGCCAGCTCCGCATCCTTTTCATCGTTTCCGGTTCGTTTGAAGGTGCCCGCTATGGGATGGATCTCTGCTCGGTCATTTTCAACAATCAACTGTGCCTCCGGCGAACTTCCGAAGATCTTAAAATCACCATAATCAAAATAAAAGAGGTAGGGGGAGGGATTGATGCTTCGCAAGGCTCTGTATACGTTGAATTCGTCTCCCTGAAATGGCTGACTGAATCGTTTGCTTGGAACGATCTGAAATACATCCCCGCGTGCGCAATGCACTTTGCATTTGCTCACCAACTGCTTGAAGTCATCGTCGTTCAAATTGGTGGTAACACTTCCGTTGCGGGTAAATGGGAAGTCGGAATAATTTTTAGATTTCAGCACTTGTTCCAACTGCGGAATATTGTTCTCGCTGTTGCAGCAATGCGCAAACAAATAGGCTTCATTGTTGAAATGATTTATAGCTATGATGTTCTTATAGACCGCATAATAGAGTTCCGGAATATTCAAATCACCCTTTTTCTTTTTCAAATCGATGTTTTCGAAATAGGTCACTGCATCGTAAGCGATATATCCGAAAAGCCCGTTGTGAATGAATTTGAAATTATTGTTCTCTTCGGAATGGAAGCGGGATGCAAACTGTTCAATAATCCCTGGCACATCAACTTCCTCATTGATGGTTTGTTCGTTCCGGGTTCCGTCTGGGAACTCTTGAGTGATCTTGCCATCCTGCACTCTAACAAATGCAATTGGGTTACAACAAATATAACTGAAGGTATTGTCGTTGGCACGATAGTCACTACTCTCGAGGAGCAGGCTGTGCGCGAATTTATCGCGCAGGCGAAGATATACCGAAACCGGAGTTAAAGTGTCCGACAATAATTTCTTATGATATGTCTGTAATTTGTATTTCATAAACTACAAAAAAAGCCTGTCGTGAAAGACAGGCTTTGTATGGTTGCAAATAACAGGGTCTAGTCCACGATCGATCGATGTAAGCTATTCCACCACCAGTTATTTGTATTGTTACTTTTCATTGTGTCAAATATAGAAATGAAATTTATAACAACAAACCAAAAGGCAAAAAAACGTGAGAAGAATTCAATTTTAGAATTTCAAAGTCACATCCAGGGTGAAGTTGTCGCTAATGGCCTTATCACCCAGGTTATCGGTAAAGCTACCCGATCCATATCGAATGCCAAACTTGGTGCGATCGATCTTCACGCTAGCTACGGCTGCACTTTCTCCCATTTCTAATTCGAAATTAATGGGTTCTGTGATCCCTTTTATCGTAATGTTACCATTAACGTCGTAGGTGTTTCCGCTTTTGGTTGCGTCTTTGATCACAAGGGTGGCCGTGGGGTAGTTTTCAATTCCAAAGAAATCATCACTCTTAAGATGACCCTCCAGTTTCCCTTTGGATTCTCCTTGAAGGTCTGTAACGTTAATGGTGGTCATATCAACGACGAAACTTCCTCCTATGATCTTATCTCCTTCCATAGACAGGTAGCCATCCTGGAAAGCAATGGTTCCTGTGTGAGACCCCAGGATTTTCTTTCCTTTCCAGTTGATGGAGCTCTCAGCCACATTGATCTTTTTTTCAATTGAATTTGTGAATGCTGCCGAAGTAACGGCAACCGCTGCGATAATTGCAATTTTGGGTGTTTTCATTTTTCTTTTTCTTTTTAGGATTAATTAAATTATGATTCTCTCAATAGGTCGAGCCAATCGTTGAGATTTTGCATTTGCTCCAACGATAGGTTTCGAACGATTTTCTTATTATTCTCTTCAATGATAGGATCCAACCTAGCCAGTACTTCGAGTCCGGAAGAGGTAATGGTTATTTCTACTTTCCGACGATTCTCCTTACAAACCTGTCGCAGTACCCAGCCTTTTTTCAACAATTTGTCAATGAGGCGTGTGGTATTACTGCTTCTATCGATCATACGTTCCTGGATAGTAAAAAGATTGGCCGGTTTTCCATGCTGACCTCTCAGGATACGTAATACATTATATTGTGGCAGATTCAAATCGAAAGGTCGTAAAACCTGTACCACTGCTTCCTCGACAAAGCGAGAAGTGTACATGAGGTTGATCACGGTCTTGGTGGTCATTCCCATAGGGTGGATTGATTTGATGGCTTCTTCTATATTCATAATTGTGTTTACAATAATTGTATATACAAATGTATAAAAAATAGCAATACTAAAAACTTTTTAACACGACTTTAATAATTCAACCGAAAGGCGGGTCTCTGCTGACATTAAGGATATGTTAAAGGCTTTTACTTTTCAGTGGGCAATGCCTACTTTTAGCACATGAAAAAATGGTGCCTGCTCCTGGCTGTTCTGTTGTTGATAATTTCTTGTAATCAGAAGGATTCTAAACGGGAAGAAGCTTCCTTAGAAACTAAAATTGAGAACCAAGGTGAAGTTGTTCCGGTTAATGATAAGGTCAAAGTGTACGATTACAACGAATTGGAGAGGGAGTTCTTTCTTCCCACCACCAACAAGACTTATGTAATAAATTTTTGGGCCACCTGGTGCAAGCCCTGTATCGAGGAACTACCTGCTTTCGAAAAATTAAATGCCAATTATAAGGAGGCCAATGTTGAGGTGGTTTTGGTGAGCCTGGACTTCCCTGAAAAGATCGAAAACGGAGTGATCCCCTTTATGGAGAAGAACAATTTACAATCCAAGGTGGTTTTACTGGATGATCCCGATGCCAATACATGGATCCCAAAAGTGAGTCCCGAATGGAGTGGTGCGATCCCGGCGACTGTCATTATCAGGGATGGAAAAAGATATTTTTTCGAGCGCACTTTTACCTATGAAACCTTAGAAAAAGAGATAAAAACAATTTTATAAATTATTCAGAATGAAAACAAGATATCTATTTGTACTATTACTGGTCGCTGCTTTAGGAGCAGTGGCTTTTACATCCTTTTCCAACAACGGTCCAACCAGTGGCGGTTATACCATTGGTGATGAAGCCGCTCCTATCAATCTACTTAATGTGGATGGGACCATGATCACCTACGACAGTTTTCCGGATGCCCAGGGATTCATCGTAATTTTTACGTGTAATACCTGCCCCTATGCTGTTGCCAGTGAAGACAGAATCAATGCCCTGGATGCTGAATTCAAAAATCAAGGCTATCCTGTGATCGCCATCAATCCCAATAACCCTGCGGTCCAGCCGGAAGATACCTATGAGTTGATGCAGCAGAAGGCAGCCGATAAGAGTTTCAGCTTTCCCTATTTATACGATGAATCAAAGACGGTGTACGCAGAGTACGGCGCCAAGAAAACACCTCACGTATACTTATTGAATAAGGAAAACGATAAATTGATTGTCAAGTACATCGGTGCGATCGATGACAATGTTCGGAACGGAAGTGCCGTGAAGGAACGCTTTCTGGCGAATGCCGTAAATCAACTTTTAATTGGTGAAGAAATCACCCTAAAAGAGACTAAGGCTATTGGATGTTCGGTGAAAGTTTAACACCACTTACAAGAAAGATTTTATAATCCCGTTTTGTACTTGTAACATTTCGGGATTTTTTACGTCTATTGAATTAGATTTCTTAATTTTAAGGAAAATTTAACAGTATGCAGGATTTAACACAAGACCAGTGGCGTTCACAGCTGGAAGAAGATGTAAACGCGGCGATTCTGGATGTTAGAACCGATTATGAAGTGGCCGAAGGAATGATTCCCAACGCCTTGCACATCGATATACAAAACGCGGCCGGATTCATGCAAAGAGCACAGGATCTGGATAAGAGAAAAAACTATTATATCTACTGCCGATCGGGGGGACGAAGTGCCCAGGCCTGCATGATTCTTAATTCACTGGGTTTCTCCAATACCTTTAATTTAAAGGGAGGCATCATGGAATGGAACGGGGAGACTACGAACTAAATTAGGTACTTATGAAAAGATCAATATTATTGGGCGTGGTGGCATTAGCCATAAGCCTTCAATCGTGCAACAATTCAACCAATGGTGAGATTCAAATGGTCTCTCCAGTACAGGTTTATGAGGCTATTTACGGAGCCGAAAGTTTACAATTGGTAGATGTTAGAACTTCTGAAGAATACGAAGTAAGCCATTTGAAGAATGCACAGAATATTTGTGTGACCAGCGACGACTTCCGAGAGAAGGTTGCAGTATTGGATAAAGAAAAGCCGGTGTACGTCTACTGCAAAAAAGGGGGCCGTAGTGCACAAGCTGCCGATATTCTTAAGGAAATGGGCTTTACCAAGGTGTACGACCTGCAGGGCGGACTAACCTCCTGGCAGGAAGAAGGCCTTGAAACGGTCAACTAATTGGACATACCCATTGACCTCATTAGTGAATTTGAACGTGTTTAACCGAACGCACGCTTTCAAGTAATTCCTATTAAATTTCTTAACATTTTTGTAAAGCAGGCGTTAAATTATCGCTAAATAGCTGTTAATCAATGGCTATTGCCCTTGATATCAAGTATCTTGAATTAAAATTCTATCCTCACAATGAAAACAGAATCCCGTATTCTCCGTCAAGAGATGTGCAATCTCATTGAGAGAAGTTGCACTCCCGAACTACAATTTGAACCCGAATTTCAAAGTTTCCACAAAAGTTTATTGAAATTTTATTTTAACGCACTTGATGCATTTGTCGACTATGAGTCAAACCGAATTTCCCTGGTAGTTTCTGAAGAAAACAATGATACTCCTGCAGCACATGCGTTTCAGTCCAGGAATACCCAGCTAATCTATGTGCATTTCGATGATTTGTCGGATCTATTGATCCAATGCCTGGAAGAAGGCGAAAAGCAAGACCAGTTTTACAAGAACCTGCTTTTCTACCACAATCATGTCACCGATCCGGTGGGAGCCTGGAGTGCGTAATCTAAGAGTAATGGATGGCTAGGCGTAAATATAAAATGTCCTGCGGACATTTTTAGTGATGGGGCCAGCCGGCGCGTTGGCTTTCGAATCCCGGAGGCGCAACGAGGGAGTATCTTCGATGATCCCGTTGGTTCCAGTCCTGCAATTACAACTGCCTGTCTCTTCGATCCAGGTGTCTAAAAACAACAAAACCCATTCAAGTAAACTTGATGGGTTTATTATGTTTTCATCCACAAGGCAGTTGTGAGTGATCGTGGAGCCGGAGGGATTCGAACCCTCGTCCAAACGCGCAACAATACTACTTTCTACATGTTTAGTCTTTATTTTGATTTTCGTCCGATTGCCGGTCAAAGACCACCAACGCACGGCTTAGCTTCAATAAAGTTTCACCCCCACATCAAAGCCCTGCGGAAGCTAGGTTTACTTTTACGAAGTCACTTTATCAAATGCCGTAAACCAAGGCTTTTGAGTGACTTCCTGCTTGCCTACCTAGTAGGCCGAGGCGTAATCCTACTATAATTCAGATTACGCAGCTAGGGCGTAATTATTATCGCCGTTTAAAAAGTGTGAGTCATGAGATTTACGAGCTGTATCCCAGCGCTCGACATGCTTACAGTACCATTAGACCCGCTGTCAAAACCAGTCGGCCCCTGTAATATTCAAAGAGCTATCCCTGTCCGAATCGTCAAACTTCCCTGAAGCTACGTTGAACAAGGGAGACAAAGATACATCAAAATGCGTATCTTTGCAGCCGTCTGCCTGCCGTGGCAGATTCTTGTATTTTAAAGCAAAAAGTGTTCCAAATGCCCATAACCTTTGCATTGATCAAAGAACGTAAGAATCCGCCCGATAGGCGCGTCGTTTTGTCACCCGAAAAATGTAAGGAGATCATGGAAGCCTATCCCGAAGCACGCGTTGTGGCAGAGGCTTCCGATATCCGGGTTTTCACCAATGATGTTTACACATCACTTGGCATTGAAGTTCTGGACGATATTTCGGGAGCCGATGTCATGCTGGGCGTGAAGGAAGTTCCGGAAGACGCCCTTATTCCGAATAAAAAATACTTCTTCTTCAGCCATACGATCAAAAAACAACCCTACAATCGAAACTTGCTGCAAGCTATACTGGCCAGGAAGATCGAACTATACGACCATGAGACCATCGTGAAGAAAAACGGGGCACGACTCATAGGATTTGGGCGCTATGCCGGCTTGGTAGGAACTTATAACGGGTTTAGGGCACTGGGATTACGCGATCAATTGTTCCAACTTCCAAAAGTGGAAGAGTTGCCGGATCTAATTGCCATGAAAGCCCGACTGAACGAAATAAGTATTCCACAAAATTTAAAAATCATTTTATCCGGAACTGGTAAGGTGTCTCGAGGGGCCAAAGAGATCTTAAATCATTTGAAGATTCGTGAGGTAACCGACGAAGAATACCTGAGTAAGTCATTCAACGAGCCCGTCTATTGCATGATCGACGTGACAGAATACAATAAGAGGCTCGATGGAAAACCAGTAGATAAGTTTACGTTTTATAAGGACCCTACTGGCTATGAAAGCGATTTCATGCGTTATGCCCGAGTGAGCGATCTTTTCATCGCAGGACACTTTTACGGCGATGGAGCACCGTATTTGTTCACCAGAGAGGACGCCCGACATCCCGATTTCAAAATCAACCTGGTAGCCGATATCTCGTGCGATGTCGACGGTCCGGTTGCCAGCACATTAAGAGCTTCCACGATCGAAGATCCTTATTATGGTTATGATCCCGTAAATGAGCAGGAAGTTCCTTTTGGAACACCTGGGAGCATAGCCGTGATGGCGGTGGACAACTTACCGTGTGAATTGCCTAAAGATGCCAGCGAAGGCTTTGCTGATATGTTTCAAAAGCACGTGATCCCGGCTTTCTTCAATGGTGATAAAGAGGGTATTCTGGAACGCGCTCAAATAACCA
>JABDNM010000002.1 GCA_013043825.1 Flavobacteriaceae bacterium | reverse complement strand
TAGATTAGAGAGTAGCGCACCATGCCCTGCCGGCCGGAAGATCAAGTTCTTAAACTCGTCACGATGGGGATAGTTTTCTGAAGTAACCGCGAGCGTATCGGTTTCCTTCTTCTGAAACGAATACGAGATATGAAAGGTCTTCTTCGTCTTGCGGCTTACTCGGTTTTTGATCTTAGTAAATTCCTCTTTGAAATAAGGAAGATGTTTTTCTGAAAAAGTAAAATGAAGATAAACATCGTCATTTACTGAAGCATAGTAGGCTGCTTCATACAATTGTTCCTCAAAGGCCGTTGTAGCATATTTATTATACTTATGAAAGGGGATCAATCCTTTGGGCTTATTTGCAAAATTTAATCCGCCCTCATCCAGCATAGCCGTGGCGAAATAATAGTTCCTTTGGCCCTTGGCAGATTGCTTGTAATCTGGGTAGGCATCCCGGATTTGCTTTCGCACTTCATTGATGAAGGCAAAGTCACGCGTGGAATTGAAGAAAGTGTTGAGTTGCAAGCTATCATTGCGTTTCACGTAATCACGAAATAGCTGCTCTTCCGGGTTATAATTCTGAAGGAACTCATGTAGAAAACTGAACATGCGCGTGGCTGCTCCTGAAGCCGGAACAAACTTAACGATGTCCAATCGATCCTTACGTTCCTCAAAGAAGGCCTCCAATCTATGGTGTTCCTTCTCAGAATGTTGATGAATTCCATTCCCAACAGTTGCCGTAGTGACAATTTGTGTAAAAGGGATTCCACGTACAAAAGTCTCCAGCTGACCATAGATCTGGTTGATGTTAAGCCCGTGATCCTCTATTTGCTCAATATCCTTTTCAGTTAGCATTCGGCTGCTTTTTCAATGTTGCTAAGACCTCGGTAGCCTTGGATAAACGTTCGTTTTTGGTACCCTCAAGGAGGGTGAAGGGGAGATTTCTTTTCAATAATTCCGATTCAAAAATACGAAATAGTTTTTCCCTGTCATAAGGACGATCCCTCAAATTATCTGCTTCCCACGGGATGTCGACCTGGGTTAAAAAATAATGATCATAGATGTGGGATTCGGTGGCCTCTATTATTTCTGGAGGACAAAAGCCATTATAATAATATTCAGAATACACCCGGATCTCCAACAAATTGGTGTCGCAAAAAAGAAATCTATTTGCGGTTTTTGTCAAGAGATTTTCTGAAGCGATCTGCCCCTTAGCGATGGGAAGCAAGTCTTTCTTTGTAATCTTTAATCCATCCTCCTCCCAATTAGCCTCGAGATAGGTCCGCATGTATTCGGGCACCCAGTGCGTTTCAAACTGCTCAGCTAACTCACGAGCTAGGGTTGTTTTTCCCGAGGATTCAGGTCCAAAGAGAACGATCTTCAGGCAATCGCCTTGTTCTTGTTTAAATGCTTCTTCCATGCTAAGTACCCTTGGATGGCAAGTATAGTAAAAATTAAGTATTGAAGCGACAACATTCCCCATCCCCTATACGCATAAAGAGGAACCGTGATCACGTCTGCCAGTATCCACAGGGTCCAATTTTCCAGCTTCTTATTGGCCATATACCACATGGCTGTGAAAAAGATCCCTGAAGTAAAAATATCGATATAATTGGTGGGCTGTATCTCTACTCCATAACCATAATACACGGCATAGGTAACTCCCATAGTAGCCAGAAACATTCCAAAACCAATCCATTTTTCACGTCCATTCGTTCGTGTGACCACAACCACCGGACTACCTTCCTTGCGCCTTGCCCAATTCCACCATCCATAAATACTCATGATGGAATAATAAAAGTTCATCATCATGTCTCCCATCAACTCATCGTACAAAAACAAATAGACCGTGATCGAAGTTGCGATCAAGCCGGTGGGGTACACCCAAATATTACGTTGCTTTGCATAAACTACACTTGCTATACCAAAGAAGAAAGCTATAGCCTCCAAAACAATCAAATGGGCAGGGCGGGAATAATAGGGCTCCAGGAAAAAATCGATGATAGGACCCATGCAGCTTTAAGAGGTTGATTCGAAGGCGGTTCCCATAACCACCATGTCCGCGCCAGCCTGATAGGCCGCTTCCTGTTGAGCTTGGGAACGGATTCCTCCGCCAACGATCAATGGGATTTGAGTATGCTTTTTTACTTCTGAAATGATCTTGGAACCAACGGGATGCAATGCACCACTCCCCGCCTCCAGGTAAATTAATTGTGCACCCTGAAATTGCCCTGCCATTGCGGTGTGAACAATCTCCTCTACCCCTTCCTGCGACATGGGTCGCGTTTGGGTAACCTTCGCCACCGCCGATTCCCGCCCACCATCAATTAACAAATAAGCGGTTGGGATGATCTCCAATCCACTATTCTTCAACTTTGGTACGGACCTTAAATGTTGGCCTATTAGATAGTCTGGATTTCGGCCGGAGAGGAGGCTTAGAAATAGCAAACCATCTGCCATCATTATTAT
>JABDNM010000253.1 GCA_013043825.1 Flavobacteriaceae bacterium | reverse complement strand
GTATGACACTGAACATTCAAAATGAAACTTCACGACTGCGAGCAGTGATCCTGGGAATTGCCGAAAACAACGGGCCGGTTCCATCAGCGGAAGATGCCTATGACCCAAAATCACTGCAGCATATCTTAGCCGGTACATACCCCTCTGAAGAGGATTTGGTACAAGAATTGGAAGGTGTGGCTCAAGTATTAAAAAAGTATGATGTAGTGGTTTATCGGCCGCATATTATTGAAGACTATAATCAAATCTTTGCACGTGATATTTCTTTTGTGATCGAGGATAAGATCATTATTGCTAATATTTTGCCCGACAGGGAATTCGAGATTGACGCAACAGAACATGTGTGGAAGCAGGTTCCCAGTGAAAATAGAATTCGACTTCCGGAAGAATGCCATGTAGAAGGTGGCGATGTCATGCCATGGGGAGATTATATTTTTATCGGCACCTACCGGGGTGAGGATTATCCCAGCTTCATTACAGCCCGGACCAATATGAAAGCTGTAAATGCCATTCAGGCGCTCTTTCCAGAGAAGAAAGTAAAGTCGTTCAATTTGAAAAAGTCCAATACCGATCCGTTAAATAGTGCATTGCACCTGGATTGTTGTTTTCAACCTCTTGGTAAAGGGAAGGTGATCATTCATAAAGATGGCTTTCTGGAAGAAGATGAATATCAATGGCTGGTTAATTACTTTGGTGAGGAAAATTGTTTTCACATAACCAAAGAGGAAATGGCAGCCATGTACAGCAATATTCTTTCGATTAGTCCTGAGGTTGTTATTTCGGAAAAAAGTTTTACCCGGTTGAACAATTGGTTGCGTTCGAATGGATTCACGGTTGAGGAAGTGGCCTTCTCTGAAATTTCCAAACAAGGTGGCTTGCTTCGGTGTAGCACCATGCCTTTGGTGCGGGACTAGTTTTCAATAGACCGAATAATTCTTGCGGGATTTCCGGCCACGAAAACATGGTCCTTAACATTCTTTGTAACCACAGCTCCGGCACCTACCACTACGCCATTTCCAATGGTCACACCAGGACAAATAATAGCCCCTCCGCCAATCCAAACATCATTGCCTATTGCGACGGGTTTCGCAAATTCCCGGCCCGAATTTCTTGCTTTGGCTTCCAGAGGGTGAGTGGCCGTATAAATTTGCACATTCGGGGCTGCCATGAAGTTATTTCCAATGGTAACCGGCATTACATCCAAAATACAGCAATTAAAATTGAAGAAAACTTGGTCTCCAACGCTAATATTATAGCCATAATCGCAATAAAATGGAGGTTCTATCCAAAGATTATCTCCAGCACGGCCCAAAAGCTCGTAAAGTAAGTTTGAACGCTCTTCTTTTCTGGATTCATCTATTTTATTGATCTTCTGAAATAATAGGCGTGCATATTCTCGCTCTGCACGCAGGATCGAGTCCTGCGGGTCGTACATTTCTCCGGACAGCATTTTTTGTTTTTCGGTCATAAAACTCATGTTCAGAAACCCCAAGTTACCGATAAGATTTGATAAATTCAATCTCAAAATCATGTACTTTTGCAACAGCAAATCAATGTAAATGCAACAGATCACCGATACCATTCTTATGATTCGTCCGGTTGCCTTCAGAATGAATGAAGAAACGGCCGTAAACAACTATTTTCAGGAAGATCTGGATATCAAGAATACCGAAATAAATACCAGGGCCCAAAAGGAGTTCGACGATTTTGTAGACAAACTACGGTCGGTGGGTGTGCGCGTTATCGTTGAAGATGACCCTCCCGAAATGGATACGCCAGATTCAATTTTCCCAAACAACTGGGTGAGCTTTCATAGTAGTGGAACCGTTGGGCTTTATCCTATGTTTGCCGTGAATAGGCGAAGGGAACGACGGGAAGAGATTATGGACCGCCTGGAAGCGGAAGGATTTATCATTGAAGGTTATATGGATTATACTTCGGCCGAGGAGGAAGGTGTTTTTTTGGAGGGAACGGGAAGTATACTGATGGATCGCGAAAACCAGATCGCTTATTGTGCGCTTTCACCGAGGGCACATGAAGAATTGTTTATTGAGTTTTGCGAGGATTTTGAATGCGATCCAGTGGTATTCACAGCCTATCAAACGGTTGATGGACAGCGGCTACCCATATATCACACCAACGTAATGATGGCACTGGCCGAGCATTTCGCAGTGATCTGCCTCGATTCCATTGATGACAAACAGGAAAAGAAACTTGTGAAGAAGCGATTGAAAGAAAGTGGGAAGGAAATTCTGGATATCACTGAAGAACAAATGCATTGTTTTGCAGGAAACATGTTGCAAGTGGGAACAACTACGGGGGAAAAGTACATGGTGATGAGCAAGGCAGCCCACGAGAGTCTCCGTAAAGATCAAATATCACTCATTGAAAAATATTGCTCCATACTTAGTAGTGATCTTACCACTATTGAAACGGCAGGAGGTGGAAGCGCCCGTTGTATGATGGCTGAAGTTTTTCTGCCCCGGAGTTAATATTTGGCGATATTCCGAATCATACCCCCGAAAATGAAATAATGAAACGGTAGCATGATGTACCAATAGATCCTACCCCATAATCCTCTGGGACGAAAGGTCGCTGTTTGGTGCAGGATGTTGTTTTCATCGATATCGAATTCCAGCCATGCTTCTCCAGGAACCCTCATTTCAGCAAAAAGCAACAAGCGTTTTTCATCTTTATCGGCTAATATTACCCGCCAGAAATCGAGAGCGTCACCTTCATAGATCTTATTAACATGTGTTCTGCCTCGTCGCAGGCCAACACCACCAATGAGTTTATCCATAAATCCCCTGATCTTCCAGAGCCAGTCACCATAATACCAACCGCGATCTCCACCAATAGACCAAATATTTTCCAGCACCCGTTCCGGATCGTCCACTTTTATGGTTTGCTCATCTTTCAAACAGCCATATTCCGGAACTTTTACATACGATTTTAATTCTTCTCTGAATCGTCCACTCACCATAGAATCCTTCCAACTGGAAACTACCTGATGCTGTTTGATACGCTCGAAAGCCATCTTAATGGCATTATCGTACGAAATGGGCTCCACACCCAATAGTTTCTGCAATCGGTTGTCTTTGGTGATCACCTCCACGCGCATGCTATCGACCAAATTCAGCGCCAGCTTGTAAGAGGTAGAGGTCACAAAGTAGAGCCAGTAGGAAGAGAGTTTAGGTGACATGAACGGGACGTCAATGATGAACAGTTTTAATTTCCTGATCTTGCTGTACCGTTGCATCATTTCCTTGTAGGTCAAGATATCGGGTCCTCCAATATCAAAAGATTCGTCGTAACATGCAGCTTTTCCCAATACCCCCATAAGGTAATTGATCACGTCACGAACTGCTATGGGCTGACAACGTGTTTTCACCCACTTGGGGGTGATCATTACAGGCAGTTTTTCACACAGATCCCGTATGATCTCAAAGGAGGCGCTCCCGGAGCCAACAATTATGGCGGCCCTTAAAACCGTTAAATGCGCCTTACCCTCGCCCAATATTTCTTCTACATTCTTTCGTGAACGAAGATGTTTCGATAAGTTTTCCTCGTTCGCGATTCCCCCCAGATAGATTACCTGTTTACAGGAAGTTGCTGCGATGTAGGCGTTAAATGTATGTGCTGCGCGCTCTTCCTTTTCATCGAAATCGGAAGTGGAACTTGACATGGAGTGGATGAGGTAATAGGCCACGTCCAGGTCCTCTGGAAGTAAATTTGCTTCGGGCTCGTTTAGGAAATCGATCTCTACGATCTGAATACGCTCTTTTATTTTCGGAGATACCGATAGTCTGTTGGCATTACGAACCGCACAAATCACTTCATGTCCTTCTTCCAACAGCATCGGGAGTAGACGCATGCCTATGTAGCCATTGGCTCCCGTTAATAAGATTTTCAATTTTTTCTTTTAAATATACGCAGAATCTATCACCTAATTTATATCTTGAATCAATTCAAATACCATCTTATGAAAATCCTTACGTATTTGTTAGTTATCGTGGGCATTGCGCTCATTGGCTTCGGATTGTACAACGCGTTCGTACCTCAGGAAGTAGTAGACATTGGACCACTGGAGGTTGATGCCAAGGAAGGCTTAAGCAATCAAACCCTGGCTATGTTAGGTTTGGGAGTGGTCGCATTGATCGCCGGCGCTATGTTACGAAAACGTGGCTGAGATCATTCGCTATATCATTCATTTCTAGATCCATAGAGGCTGGCCTGTGCTTTTGCCTCCAGAAGCTTTTTTATGAATCGATGGATCGATTTGTCCTTGGGCCTGGCTTCTACTTTGATATAGTAATTATCCTTGTAAATACCATATTCCTGTGCTTTACCTTTGTACATGCTCAATTTGTAGTAGGGAATAACCAGGGCATACGACTCCAACAGCGATCTAAACCCAACTATGATTCCCCGAGGTCGTATTTCCACATTGCAATAATTACGGTTATTATCCAGGATAAGCAAGTTGTTGATCTGAACACTTGCTTCAGTAACTACTAAGCGAGGGGAACCAATTCCTTTTAGTTTGATTCTCTCTGAAAGGGAAAATGGTTTACCAACAAGTTCGTCAATCTCGCTCGAAAGTTTTCTATTAGTGTAAGAGACGTTGAACAGCAATTTTTCTTTTAAAGATACGGAATTCAGAGATGTAAACTTCAAAAACAACTATCTTTGGCAGCAAATTTGGACCCATGGATATTGAGCAGATCCTTTCAGATAAAATAGAAGAAGCAGTAGCTAGTTTGTACAGTGTGCGACTGCAAAATGTGGAGTTTCAAACAACCCGCAAGGAGTTTGAAGGTGACATCACAGTAGTGGTCTTTCCTATGCTGAAAGTGATCAAAGGAAATCCGGTCAAGATTGGTGAATCTATAGGGGACTATTTGGTAGATCATGTTGAACTTGTAACTCGATTTAACGTGGTCAAAGGTTTTTTGAACCTGGTATTGAACGATCGATACTTTCTCGATTTCTTCAACGAGGTTTCAAACTTTACCAACTTCGGAATTACCTCTTCGGGCAAGGATGCCATGATGGTGGAATATGCCTCACCCAATACCAATAAGCCCATTCACCTGGGTCATATGCGAAATATTTTTCTAGGCTACAGTGTTGCCAATATTTTAAAGGCAGCTGGAAGCAAAGTCTATAAGACGCAGATCATCAATGACCGTGGAATACATATTTGTAAGAGCATGTGGGCGTGGAAGGAATACGGAAATGGCATCACACCGGAAGTCGCGGGGTTAAAAGGAGATAAATTGGTAGGAGATTTCTATGTGAAATTTAATTCCATACATAAGGAAGAAGTCAACCAACTTATCTCTTCAGGGATGTCCAAGGAAGAGGCTGAACAAACTGCTCCTTCCCTTTTAGCTGCCCAGGAGTTGCTGCGAAAGTGGGAAGCCGGAGATCCAGAGACACTTGCCCTATGGAATAAAATGAATCGTTGGGTATATGATGGATGGGATGTGACCTTTGATTCGCTGGGAGTAGATTTTGACAAGAATTATTACGAAAGTAGCACCTATTTGCTGGGAAAGGATAACGTACTCGAAGGATTAAAAAAGGGTGTATTTTATAAGAAAAAGGACGGCTCGGTGTGGTGTGACTTAACGGAGGACGGTCTGGACGAAAAACTTGTTCTTAGAACCGATGGAACCGCAGTCTACATCACACAGGATATAGGTACGGCTATTCAGCGAGTGGAAGATCATCCCGATGTGAGCGGGCTAGTTTATACGGTTGGAAACGAACAGGACTACCACTTTAAAGTGTTGTTTTTGATCCTGAAAAAATTAGGTTACAAATGGGCCAAAAACTTATATCATTTGAGCTACGGAATGGTCGATTTACCTTCGGGAAAAATGAAAGGACGCGAGGGAACTGTCGTCGACGCAGATGACCTGATTGAAGAAATGATAGACACGGCCAAAACGATCTCGGAAGACCTTGGGAAGATCGATGACCTTTCAGATGAAGAGCGAAACGAACTTTATCGTATCATAGGATTGGGTGCTTTAAAATACTATATACTGAAGGTAGATCCTAAAAAGCGCATATTGTTCAATCCTGAAGAAAGTGTTGATTTCCAGGGAAATACCGGACCTTTCATTCAATATACCTACGCCCGAATCCAATCGATATTGCGAAAATCTGGCGCTACCGGGGAAATTCCTGTAACCCGGTTCAAACTGGATGAAAGGGAGCGTGAAGTGCTAAAAGTACTCATGCAATTTCCGGACGTTGTTCAACAAGCAGCCATGAACTACAGCCCTGCTTTGATCGCAAATTATACGTACGACCTGGTTAAAGAGTTCAACTCGTTCTATCAAAATGTGATCATACTTTCCGATAATCTGAACGAACGAAATTTCCGCGTTCAGCTTTCCACGGCCGTCGCCAAGGTGATAAAAACAGCTTTCTCCTTGCTGGGTATCCAGGTTCCCGACAGAATGTAAATTCTAAAAAATCAACTGAAACGAAATATTGGGAGTAAATCCCAGGGAAAATTGCTCGATTCTGGTCACCGTGGTAACCTCATTTTCGTCGGTGTTCAATTGAAAATAGGTCTCCAGTGCATTCTTTCGATCGAATAGATTGAGGAGTGCCAGGTTTATTTTTCCACGGAAGGTATCGTCGATCCTGAACTCGTAGGCCGCTGAAAAATCATTTCTAAAATAGGGATCCAAAGTTCCGCTATTGGGTGACTCATAATTCAAAACTGGCATGTTGTTAACGTCTTCGAACTCGTTACCCGGAATAAGCCTGGTGAAGGGGTTGCCAGATCTGAACGTGCTGCCCAGGGAAAACAAAAAGGAGTTGTATTGGTACGTAGCCGCAAAATTGACCGAATGAGTCACTGCAAAACTGTTTGGGAAAGCATTCGGGATGATCTCGGGAAAGTTATAATCACTGTTCAAGAAGCTGTAGCTAAGCCACAGGTTTAAGTTCCTGGCCTTACGGTTAACGGAGACTTCAACTCCCATAGATTCATAACTACCCAGGAAGGATGCGTCGATGAGTTGGTTCCGGAAACCCTGAGTAGATGCACTTATTTGGTCTACTAGTTTTCTATAAACCGAAGTACTCAATGCCCAGTTAGCGTCTTTATAAGCAATACCAAGTTCCCATTGTTCACTTTCCAAAATGGGCAGATCGTTGGAGTTGGACAAGATCCAACGTTTGTTTTCAACTCCAAGAAATGGATTATCTACGTCTGTGAATTGTTGAACGCCCTGATGCTTTAGCTCACCCGAAAATGTAGCACTAAACCGCTTGCTAATTTTCTGCCATAAATGGATACGTGGTTCCAGGAATTGTTGTTCCAGAGAGGGATAAAATGTATATCTACTACCAGCGCTTACAATTGTATTGGTCTTGGCTACCTTCCATTTGGTTTGAAGGAATAGCGCATTGCGCACCAGGTTATTGTCTGTGGTTACTATACCTTCCCCCTTGTCGATTATTTCTGTATCGGTGTAAGAGTAACCGGCTTCTAGGTGCAAGTGAGTAGTAAATTTATAGGATGATTCCACTTTAAACTCTGTTTCTGCAACTTCATTGACTTGGGCGGTCGTTTCATCGGTGTTTACTTCCCGATTGCTTTCGTCGAGCTTGTAATTGCTACCGTGCCAGTTGATCCTGGTTGAGAATTTAGGATTCCAGTTTCTTGTCCATTGCGCTCCGTTTATCGTACTTGACTGCTTAAGCATGCTTTGGTTCGAACTCGAATTGCTCTGTGAGACAAAGAGTTCCGTAAAGTCAAGCGAATTATCAATGGTGAGGAAGCTATAGGTTAATTTGTCCTTTTCACTAAAGTCCCAGATACCTTTCAAACTTATATCGTAGAATCTAAAATCTTCGTTGGCCGATCGCAGACCCTGGGAGCTATTGTTATTTATATTGGTTACGAGCGTGTTTTGAAAGATCCTGTTGAAGAATTGATCGTATACCGGGTTCCCTACACCGCTGTTGATAGAAGTTCTGCCTGAAACATTGAAGGCAATCTCTTCGGAAGCCGGGATGCGTGCATACAAATTTGCACTTATAAAATTTACCCCTGCTCCACCTGATACTTCATCCGGAACTTTTTCTTCGGAAGCCATACTTATTACACCTGAAGCGCTTTCGCCATAGCGTGCATGCGTACCATTTTTGTATACTGTAACGTTTTGGGTAAGGTTTGGATTAAGTGCCGAAACGAGTCCGAAGAAATGGCTGCTCTGGTACATTCTAATGTCATTCCACAACAGCAGCACTTCATCGTTCTTCCCACCGCGAATGTTGATATTGGATGCGGTTTCATCGATGCTTTCTATCCCCGGCAGGATTTGAACGATCTGCAGAATATCGGGTTCAATGAGGTTGGGCTGTATTTCGAGGTCTTCCTGGGCAATCGCTATAGACCCTTCGGCCTTACGGGAGATTCCCTTAGCCATGAAATTTTCCAATACCACTGTGTCCAGAAAATTTAGGGTAAGATCTACAAACACAAACGGACAGGAATTCTCGATGTTCAGTTCTTCGCCGTTCATAGTTTTAACATCGAAACCCAGGTAGGTAATTGCAATCTGTTCGTTTCGGGATATTCCATCCAGCTGAAAGAACCCGGCCTCATTGGTAGATACCACTGCCGATTCTCCTCGAATGGTCGCTCCATCCACTGGTGCACCAGACTGGGTATTGATTATCGTCCCGCAAATGGACAAATTTCCGGCATTAATAGCCGTATAAATTGCGATATAACGATTTGCTATGGTCTTGAATTCTAATTGAGTCTTCGAACTGAGGTCTTTTAAAGATTCCTCTAAGGTGAGATCGCCTAGAGGGGGAACTATGTTAAAGGCCTCAACGGTTTGATTGGAATAGGAGAAACGAACTTCGAATTTGGTCTCTAGCGAGCTCAGGACCTGCTGTAATGGGATTGCAGAGGTTGATGTTTGAGAATACAATTGAAGGGAAACCAGGCAAAGTAATAGCCCGAAAACCAATCGATCAATCTTTCCCAAGCAGTGTGACATGGTTACCTTCAATAGAATACGTTATATCCAATGGCAAGGTAATTGTCTTCAAGGCATCTTCCAAGTTGGTATTCGTAAAACTACCCGTGTATCGTAAATCCATATCGACATTCATAGGAACGACCTTTATGGAATAGACATTTTCCAACTCAAAGATCACATGCTTGAGAAATGTATTTTCGAAAGAACTTTCATCATAGATCCACCCGGGACGCAATGTATATTGGTTCGATCGATTCATAGCACCGCCGGTTAGAGTTAATTTGTCTCCCGCCGCCAGGATGATTTTCTCTTTGTCGAGAATCACCTCGACCTCCCCATCAAAACAGGATACGTCAAAATTATCACCACGCGCCAGCACATTGAATTTTGTTCCCAACACGCGAACAATTCCGGATGCCGTTAGCACGTTGAAATCGCGTCCTTCAGCTACTTCAAAAAAAGCCTCACCGTGCAGTTCGAGGCTGCGTTGTTCATCCCATAGATTATCCTGGTAAGTAAGTTCCGAATTTTCATTCAGGAATACCTGCGAGCGATCGGGAAGTTGAATCACCTCGGTCTCTGCAATTAGCGTAGAATGTGTCACGGGTAAGGAATCGAGGTAGAAATAACCCACCAGAATAAGAATAGCGGCCGCTGCGGCCACTTTCAAGTATACCGGAAATCGAACTACTTTTGCAGTTGAAAGTTGAATCCTGGATTTTAATTTCGAAAGACCATCGGCAGTATTTTGGGTTGGAAGTTCGAGGAAACGGAGATATTCGTCCATCTTCTCATAATCCCGGAAACGACGGTCCTGCCTCAATTCTTCCCGTTCGGAAGTCGAGATTGTACCATTGAGCCACTTATCCAGCAATTCTTGTTTCATTTTTTTTGGCTTTCTATGTAAGTAAGACAGTCAAAATTCGTTTTTACCACCTACCTGGTTAAATTTTTTCGATTTTCTTCCTTAGTGATTCAAGCGCATCACACACTCTTTTTCCTGCAGCTTTTTCAGAAATGCCCAGTATTTGAGCAATTTCGCGGTACTTTTTTCCTTCCACGCGACTCAGAAGAAATGCTGTTCTCTGAATTTCAGTGAGATCGGCCAAAGCTTGAGACAGCCGCTCCCCGTATTGCTTCTCTTCCAGTAGAAATTCAGGATCTTGATGATCTGGTTTGTTCGTAAAGTTTTTACTGAATTTGAAGACCACCTTTTGATGGGCTATTTCATTCAAGAATAAATTATTGGCCGTGGTATATACATACGATTTCGCTTTGTCGGGGCTTACTTTTTTACAGTTCTGCCATAATTTTAGAAAAGCATCTTGCACGATATCGTAGGCCTTTTCGGTATTACCACATTTGAAAAAAATGAAATTCCGAAGGGAAACAACCCAGGCGGTATAGATTCCATCGAAGGTAGATTCTTTGCATATGTCTTTTTCCTCTTTCATTTTGTTAAGTAAATGTATATAAAAAATAAATTGAGGTACGAAGGTGGTAAAAGGACAACCGAACTGTTATAGTAGTATAAAACACAAAAGAAATTGCTATGAAGAAGATAAAATTTGGTACGCTGGCGTTGTTCATTGGTTTGCTAACGAGCTGTGAAGTAGTAGAGCTTGAATTATTGGAAAACCCAAACAATATTACAGTTGAGTCTGCAGACCCCAACTTTGTATTGAATGATATCCAGTTGACCTTTAGAGGTATCGTTGGCGGATACAG
>JABDNM010000244.1 GCA_013043825.1 Flavobacteriaceae bacterium | reverse complement strand
TACTAATACAACTTCAATTCCAATATGAAAACAATTACCATGATCACAAGTATCATCCTATTATTTGTTGTCATTGGCTGTGCCAATAAGAAAAAAGAACAAGCCGTTTCGAAAACCAATGAAAAGGTAGGGAAAACCGATAGGGAGCACTTCGATTGGAAGGCCGCCACAGTTTACTTCCTCCTAACAGATCGTTTCAATAATGGCAACAAGAAGAATGACGTAAATTTCGATCGCTCAAAGAAAACTGCAGTCCTAAGGGGTTTTGAAGGTGGCGATATACAGGGAGTCACGCAAAAAATAAATGAAGGCTATTTTTCCAAACTGGGTGTAAATGCACTTTGGCTTACTCCTATAGTCGAACAGATTCACGGAGGAACCGACGAGGGGACAGGTTTAACCTACGGTTTCCATGGCTATTGGACCAAAGATTGGACCGCCCTTGACCCTAATTTTGGCACGCGAGAAGATTTGGCCGAGCTGGTGGAGACTGCACATGCCCAAGGAATTCGTATCCTCCTGGATGCGGTGATCAATCACACCGGTCCTGTCACCGAAAAGGATCCTGTGTGGCCAAAAGATTGGGTACGAACTTCACCTACATGCACCTATGAGTCCTACGAAACCACGGTTCAATGTACCCTGGTTGATAACCTTCCCGATATACTCACCGAGAGTGACGAGAACGTCGAGCTACCTCCCCAACTGGTAGAGAAATGGAAAAAGGAGGGCAGGTACGAGCAGGAAATGAAGGAACTTGATGCGTTCTTTGAACGCACGGGCCATCCCCGCGCGCCACGCTTTTATATTATGAAGTGGTTGAGTGATTACATCACCGATTTTGGCATCGATGGGTATAGAGTGGACACGGTTAGACATACTGAAGAATACGTTTGGGAAGAATTCCGAGAAGTTTGCGATGATTCGTTTGCGGAATGGAAGGCGAAAAACCCCGGAAAAATATTGGATGACAACTCTTTTTACCTCGTAGGAGAGATTTATGGTTATCGGGTACAGGAAGGTCAGTATTCCGATTTCGGAGATCGAAAAGTGCGTTATTTTGGAAAGAGCTTTGATGCTTTGATCAATTTCGACCTAAGATCATCGGCAGATCGATCCTATGAACAGGTTTTCAGTGAATATTCGAATTTACTGCACAAAGAACTGGCTGGCTATAGTACCCTAAGTTATCTCACGTCGCATGATGATGGCTCACCTTACGATAAGGAACGTAAAAAGACCTATGAAACTGCTACCAGGCTATTATTGGCTCCTGGTGCTGCTCAGATCTATTATGGAGATGAAGTAGGTAGATCGCTTATCATAAAAGGTACGGTAGGTGATGCAACCTTACGATCTCCTATGGACTGGAAAGCGATTGAGAGCAATTCTGAAATGCAAAAGCTAAAGTCCCATTGGGAAAAACTGGGTCGCTTTAGAAGAGACCATCCTGCCATTGGCGCGGGGAAACACAAGATAATTTCCAAGAGCCCGTATGTCTTCAAACGGGTTTATTCAGAAAAGGACTTTTCAGACTCGGTGGTGGTAGCTTTGGATCTTGAAGCTAAAACGCAAAGCATCCCGGTAGGTGATGTCTTTTCAAATGGCCAAAGGATTCGTGAAGCCTATAGCGGTAAAATACTCATCGTAAAAGATGGCAAGGTATCCATCAAATCAACCTCGGGGATTGCGCTGCTTGAATCGATTAAAAATTAAGAAATGAAAATTCACATCTTGTGGTTACTTCTTGTAATCTCATTCATCTCATGTAAAAACGATAAACCCAAAGATACCGTGCAGGAAACAGAAATTACTCAGTCGATCGCGCCGATTACAGACACAGTGCTGGAATCGGCTGTAATATACGAGGCGAACATTCGCCAGTATTCTCCCCAGGGAACATTCAATGCATTTACAAAGGACATTCCGCAACTCAGGGAGTTAGGTGTTAAAATAATCTGGCTTATGCCTGTTTTTCCCATTTCCGAAGTGAAAAGAAAGGCGTCTGGAGATCTTATGATCGAGGACATTGAAGACCCGAAGGAACGAGAAAAGATACTGGGAAGTTATTATGCTGTTTCCGATTTCAGAAAAATTAATCCGGACCTTGGCACTCGGGAGGACTTTCGAAAATTGATGGAGACCGCACACGATCACGGTATGTATGTCATCCTGGATTGGGTACCCAATCATACCGGATGGGATCATTACTGGATCACCGAAAAGCCCGAATTTTATACGCGAAATGCCTTAGGGGAGATCACAGATCCGCTTAAAGAAGATGGTAATCCAGTGGGATGGGCAGATGTTGCCGATCTCAATTACGTCAATCTTGAACTCAGGAAAACCATGATCGCCCAAATGCTGCAGTGGGTAAAGGAAGAAGATATCGACGGTTTTCGATGCGACATGGCTGGGATGGTTCCGGATGACTTCTGGGAAGAAGCAATTCCTCGTTTGCGAGAAGTAAAACCTGTTTTTATGTTGGCTGAAGCAGATAAGCCTGAGTTGAGTGGGCATGGTCTTTTTGAAATGTCCTATGGTTGGGAAGTACATCATATTCTCAATGCAATCGCTCAAGGAAAAAAGGATGTGAGTCATTTCGATGAATATATTGTGAAGACAAACAGGAATTGGAAGGATAGCGATATACTCATGAATTTTGTCACCAACCACGATGAAAATGCGTGGGCAGGTCCGGTTCGGGAACGAATGGGTGATGGAACGGAGGCTCTATTGGCGCTTACTTATTGCATGCCTGGCATGCCTTTGATCTATAGCGGACAGGAATATGACCTGGATCGCCGGCTGGAATTCTTCAAGAAAGATTCTATTCCGAAGAAAAAAGGTAATATGTGGCCGCTGCTCTCTAAGCTGGGAACAATGAAGAACTCAATTCCCGCCATGTCGGGAGGGAAAAATGCGGCATCCTATCAACGTATAGTAACTTCCAACAGCAAAGCTGTATTGGCTTTCAAGCGGGAAAAGGAAGGTAGTGAGATCCTTTATATAGCTAATCTTAGCAGTACTCCTGTAAAGTTCAAGATGCCATTGCAAGGGGCATACGACAATGCACTTACTGGGGAAGTAAAGGAATTCGTTTCTGGGGTGGAACATGAATTAGACCCCTGGCAGTATTTCATCTTCACAAAATAATCTGAAGTCCCTATAGCGGGGCTTTTTCATCAAATTCTTCTTTCGAAAACGTTATCGATTGAAATATGGTTTGTCATGTGGATTATATGACATAATTTTACATAAATGACAAAAAAAATCAAGAGAATAGCTGTGCTTACAAGTGGGGGTGATGCCCCAGGGATGAACGCTGCAATACGTGCAGTAGTAAGGGCTTGCGCCTTCCATCAATTGGATTGTGTAGGGGTTTTTAGAGGGCTTCAGGGCTTGATCGAAGGAGACTTCAAGGAACTGGGTCCACGTTCGGTAAAGAACCTTATCAATAGAGGGGGTACTTTTCTGAAATCGGCTCGGTCTGATGAATTCAGAACCAAAGCCGGACGCCAGGAGGCCTACGACAATCTCATGGAAGCCAAAATAGATGCTTTGGTGGCCATTGGAGGAGATGGAACATTTACGGGAGCCAAGATATTTAATGAAGAATTTAATTTTCCCATTGTGGGGATCCCGGGCACTATCGATAATGATATCAATGGAACCGATTACACCATTGGTTACGATACAGCTTTAAATACGGTTATCGAAGCGATCGATAAGATAAGGGACACGGCCAATTCACATAACCGCCTATTCCTGGTAGAAGTGATGGGCCGGGATGCAGGAGACATCGCGCTGAATGCAGGTATTGGAGCAGGAGCTGAGGAAATTTTAATTCCCGAACAGGACATGGGAAGGGATCGCTTGCTCGCATCTTTGAAACGTTCAAAAAAATCGGGTAAGACTTCCAGTATAGTTGTAGTAGCTGAAGGAGATCAAATTGGAAAAAACATCATGGGTCTGGCCGATTATATTGGCAAGCATATGGATGAATACGAAGTAAAGGTCACCGTACTAGGACATATTCAGCGAGGCGGAAGTCCAAGCTGTTACGACCGTGTTCTGGCCAGTAGATTGGGAGTAGCCGCCATAGACGCACTTTTAAATAACGAAAAGGATGTCATGGTTGGCATCTGGCACAGTAAAATTGTTTCCGTTCCGTTCGAGGAAGCGATAAAAGGAGAAAATACAATAGATTTAGACTTAATACGAGTGGCAGATATTACATCTGTCTAAAAGCAAAGAAGATATGACAAAGATTGGAATTAACGGCTTTGGCCGAATTGGTAGAATTGCATTTCGAGTAGCCGCTCAACGTTCAAATGTGGAGATCGTTGCGATCAACGACCTTTTGGATGTGGATCACTTGGCCTACTTATTAAAATATGACTCGGTTCACGGAAAATATCCGGGAAGCGTTGAAGTAAAAGATGGACATCTGGTTGTGGATGGTAAGACTGTTCGAGTTTCTGCCGAAAGAGACCCGGCCAATTTAAAATGGGGTGAGGTAGGAGCAGAGATCATTATAGACTGTACCGGAATCTTTACGACCAAAGAAAGTGCATCGGCACACCTGAAAGCAGGCGCAAGAAAGGTGGTGATCTCAGCCCCATCAAAAGATGCGCCTATGTTCGTTATGGGAGTGAATCACAAGGACGTAAAGCCCGAAGACACCATCGTCTCCAATGCATCTTGTACCACAAATTGCCTCGCACCCCTGGCGAAGGTGATCAATGACAATCTTGGAATCGTCGAAGGCTTGATGACTACTGTGCATGCCACAACAGCCACCCAACTTACTGTGGATGGCCCTTCTCGCAAGGACTACAGGTCGGGTAGAAGTGCCTTGTTGAACATAATCCCGGCTTCCACCGGAGCGGCCGTTGCGGTAACAAAAGTGATTCCTTCATTGAAAGGGAAACTTACTGGCATGGCATTTCGAGTGCCAACTGCAGACGTTTCTGTAGTGGATTTAACGGTGCGAACGGAGAAATCTGCGAGTTATGAGGAAGTGAAAAAACTCTTCAAAAATGCTGCCAAAGGTGAATTGGCTGGTATTGTTGATTATGTTGAGGATCCTGTTGTTTCGCAGGACTTTGTGAGCGACCCAAACACCTGTAATTTCGATGCTGGTGCTGGGATCGCACTGAATGACAATTTCTTTAAACTCATTGCGTGGTACGACAATGAATACGGTTATTCCGCAAAATTAGTAGACCTCTCAGTACATGTAGCCAATATTTAAATCGATATGACCTTAATAGCCGACGGAGGTTCGACCAAGTGCGACTGGATTCTTTTAGGATCGGACGGTGAGGTCTTGATGAAAACCCGGACTCGGGGTTTAAACCCCGCGGTTGTTCCGGAAGGAGAACTGTACAATCGGTTGATGGAGAACCAGGACCTTTCTCAAGTCTTTAAAACAACAAAGTACGTCGATTTTTATGGGGCGGGAGCCGGTACCGAAACTCCCAGGAAGATATTCAAGGCTGTTCTTGAAAATTTATTCCCCAATGCTGAAGTTACCGTAGCAGAGGATTTATTGGCTGCAGTGTATGCCACGACTACCGAACCGGGAATTGTATGCATCTTAGGAACAGGCTCGAACAGCTGCTATTGGGATGGCGAGCAAATTCACACTAAAGTCCCATCCCTGGGCTATGTCCTCATGGATGAGGCGAGTGGTAATTACTTCGGAAAAAGACTGATTAGGGATTACTATTATCAAAAGATGCCACGGAAACTGGCCAGGGAATTTGAGCAACGCTTCGACCTGGATGCCGATGTGATCAAGATGAACCTGTATAAACAACCTAACCCGAATACCTACTTGGCTTCCTTTGCCGAATTCATCTTCACCTGCCAGGATCCAAAAGGCTATTTTTGGAAATTGATCACAGAAGGAATGGAAGTTTTTATAGAAAATCGTGTGCTTTGTTATAAAGAAGCAACCTCTGTTCCCATTCATTTTGTGGGTTCGATCGCTCATTTTTCTGAAGAAATGATTCGGGACGCAATGAAACCTTACCATTTGGAACTAGGGAATATTGTTCGCCGACCTATAGATGGCCTGATCGAACATTATAGAAAAAACGTACTTGCTAGTCGCGCTTGATTCCAATTGGTCATAAGTCTGTGAAAAACTTCCTTCCCACTGCGACTTAAAATACCCATTGCTTGCCGCGAAAGCATTAATTTAGTGCCTTGAGACTACACTGCCTATGTTTCCAAAAGTAAATCCAACAACAACTGATGCCTGGCAAAAGCTAAATTCGCATTTTACAGAATTTAAAGACGCCAAGATGCAAGATCTTTTTGCGAACGACAGCGAACGTGCTGGACGAATGACAATACAATGGGCTGACTTCTTCCTGGATTATTCGAAGAATCGAGTGAACACTGAAACCATGTCACTTTTGTACGAGTTGGCAGAAGAGGTAAAACTTCAGGAAGCAATGACCGCGCAATTTACCGGTGAGCCAATAAATCAAACTGAAGGCCGATCGGTGGGGCATACCAATTTGCGTGATTTCGATTCCATGAAGCCAGAAGTTGCTGAAATCCTTCAGAAAATGAAAGCGTTCAGCACAGCCGTTATCGATGGAAGCTGGAAAGGATTTACAGGAAAGTCCATAAAAACGGTGGTCAACATCGGAATAGGTGGGAGCGACTTAGGACCAAATATGGTTTGCGAAGCGTTGCGTTATTATAAGAATCATTTAGACGTTCGATTTGTTTCGAACGTGGACGGAGACCATGTAATGGAAACTTTGAAGGATTTAGATCGCGAAACAACACTTTTCATTATAGTTTCGAAGTCCTTTACTACCCAGGAAACTCTTTCCAACGCAAATACAATCCGGTCATGGTTTCTTGAGCGAGCAGAAGAAGAGAATATTGAAAAACATTTTGCCGCTGTATCAACCAATTTGGAAGCGGTGGAAGCCTTTGGAATTAGTTCTGAAAACATATTCCCAATGTGGGATTGGGTTGGCGGACGCTTTTCTTTATGGAGTGCTGTTGGAATCTCCATTGCTTGTTCTGTTGGCTATGACAAATTTGAAGAATTGCTTCGTGGGGCCCATAGCATGGATCAGCATTTCAGGAATACACCCTTTGAGCAAAACATTCCCGTAACCCTGGCGCTTTTGTCCATTTGGTATAATAATTTTTTTAAAACTGAAAGTGAGTGTGTGGTACCCTATTCACAGTACTTGCATAAGCTGGTTGCCTATTTGCAGCAAGGCCTTATGGAGAGTAATGGAAAGCGAACCGACAGAAATGGGGAACCTGTTACCTATGATACTGGCACTATTATTTGGGGAAGTACCGGCACCAATGCGCAACATGCATTCTTTCAGTTATTACATCAAGGGACCAAATTGATCCCGACAGATTTTATTGTCTTTGCTGAATCTCTCCACGGAAAGACAGACCATCAAAACAAACTATTGGCGAATTGTTTTGCACAAACTGAAGCTTTGATGATGGGAACCTACGGTAGTGAAGTGGAGAATAATTTTAAGGTTTTTGGTGGAAATCGGCCTACGAATACCCTACTTATTAAAAAATTAACACCACATTCTTTGGGTGCGCTCATTGCCATGTATGAGCATAAATTATTTGTCCAGGGAGTGGTTTGGAATATCTACAGTTTCGATCAGTGGGGTGTAGAATTGGGGAAGAAACTTGCCAAGGATACGCTTAGAGCCATTTCAGAAAAAGATGTTACAGGCATAAAAAACAAATCAACACTAGGGTTGCTAGGAAAGTTGAAAGGATAACTTTAAAGTACTTCAGTTATACTGGTTCCGGTTTTAGTTGGAACAAGTTTTTTGTGGAGCAATGCTGTTTTTTAGCCCGTAATTTTATATCTTCATACCACTAATTCCCCTACATTTTAATAGCTCGATTTTCTATGCTTACAAAAGTGTATGGGAGTGCTGTATTTGGTGTTGAAGCCACCACCATCACGGTGGAAGTGAATACCGATAGCGGCATAGGTTACCATCTCGTGGGCCTGCCAGACAATGCGATTCGGGAGAGTAATTTCCGTATTGCCGCCGCCCTTCAGAACAACGGATACCGGATACCCGGCAAAAAATTAATCCTAAATATGTCACCTGCTAACCTTCGCAAAGAAGGTTCGGCTTACGATCTTACCCTGGCCATGGGTATTTTGATCTCTACGGAACAGATCCAGGAAAACCACCCACTCCAGGACTATGTTATCATGGGGGAGCTTTCATTGGATGGGACCTTGCAACCCATTCGTGGTGCCTTACCTATCGCTGTTAAAGCCAGAGAAGAGGGTTTCAAGGGATTCATACTTCCGAAGCAAAATGCCAAAGAAGCGGCAATCGTAGACGGCTTGGAGGTCTATGGGGTTGAATCTATCGGGGAAGTGATCGATTTTTTTGATGCTGAAGTGCCACTGGAAGCGACCTGTATCGATATGAAAACCGAATTCTACGAACAACTCGAAAACCCGGAATTCGATTTTGCCGATGTAAAAGGGCAGGAGAGCATAAAACGTTGTATGGAGATCGCTGCGGCCGGGGGCCACAACATCATTCTTATTGGTCCGCCGGGAAGCGGCAAGACCATGCTGGCGAAGCGACTACCCTCTATTCTGCCGCCGCTGTCATTAACGGAAGCTCTGGAGACCACCAAGATACATAGTGTGGCAGGAAGAACCCTGGAAAAAGGCGGTGTGATGACCTCACGTCCTTTTCGATCACCCCACCACACCATTTCGGATGTAGCTTTGGTTGGTGGTGGACAATATCCTCAACCGGGCGAAATTTCACTGGCGCATAACGGGGTTTTATTTTTGGATGAGCTCCCCGAATTCAAACGAAGTGTGTTGGAAGTTATGCGTCAACCGCTGGAAGACCGGGATGTAACCATTTCGAGGGCCCGATTTACGGTGACCTATCCAGCCAGTTTTATGCTGGTCGCGAGTATGAATCCTAGTCCGGGTGGCTATTTTAACGATCCGGAGGCTCCGGTAGTTTCCTCTCCCCAGGAAATGCAACGCTACTTAAGCAAGGTATCGGGGCCTCTATTGGATCGAATCGATATTCATATTGAAGTCACACCAGTACCCTTCGATAAATTGAGCGACGATCGAAAGGGGGAACCCAGTCTGGTGATCCGGGAGCGGGTTGCTAATGCCAGGCTCGTCCAGGAAAAACGATTCAAATCCTTTGAGAAGGTTCATTACAATGCTCAGATGGGAGTAAAACAAATTCGGCAATTCTGTAAGCTGGATGCAGCATCTTTAGAATTGTTGAAAAGTGCCATGGAACGCCTTAACCTTTCCGCCCGCGCTTACGATCGCATCTTAAAGGTTTCCCGAACCATAGCCGATCTGGGAGCTTCAGAAAAGATAAGTGGTGAACACATCACCGAAGCGATCCAATATCGAAGTCTCGATCGGGAAGGGTGGTTTGGGTGAATGATTTCAAACATAAAGAGGTAAAACCCTCCATAAAAAGGGGGTAATGACTGTTAGTGGCTCATTGTTAAAGAGTTAACTTAGTGAGTAAGGATTACCTACTAATTGGGGAGTCTATTTATTCACCTAACAAATCCACATTATGTCACACGGAACAGGTTCCTTTATATCATTAGCAGCTACGCCTTTCAATATTGGAGCAACCTTTGGAGCAGCCAACAACGCGAACTTTCCACACACAGCCCCGCCGGCAATGGCAGGGCCTACCAAATTTATTATCCTTCATTTCGAGAACGCAGACTTCCCGGGCAATAGCCGTCTTGAAGTCAACCTGGGATACACATCAGGGGAACTGGATATATTCGATGCCTCCAGTGGCACCGATTTTTGGACGCGCCCCATCAACGTTAGTGCTCATCCCGGAGGAAATGTTCCAATTTTCTTTATCCCTGACGGCCCTTCCGGAGGTGTTCAAATTACCGGTTATGGTCGAGGAGAACGTCATGAAGAAACTTCACCATCCCACGATAGCTTTTCAAACAGTGACCCATTTCTTATTGACGGGTCCTATTTGGAGCCGGATTATGATCCTTTCTGGTTTTGTAATTCCCCTCCACACTGGGACAATGTGGCGCTTCTTCCGAACGGGGACATTCGGAAAACCATTGCGCCGGCAATTTGCATGCTGGTTTCGGTGCATGGGGATCACGTATCTACCTGCTCCGCCACCCTTATCGGGAGCGATCTAGTTATTTCGGCAGCACATTGTATCGATGCGCCAAGCGATATAGAAAGTATGTCGGTTTTTTTCAACTATCAAACCGACCAATTGGGCAATGCCCCCGGTGGATATAGTCCAGATGTTTACAAAGTGATCGAACTGGTGAATCACGGTCCGCTGGGAGTGGGAAGTAATACCGACTATATGATCGTACGTATTGAGACGCCACCTGCGGGCACAGGGATCAACCCGGTGCCCATGCGCGCGTCTAGGCCTGCCGTTGGAGAACAAGTTTTTGGAATACATCACCCCAATGGTGCCGTTAAAAAAGTTTCGCCTTCCATAGCAGATGGATTTGCGCAGGTTATTGCAAATACCGGTACGGGAAGGATACCTACTCAATTCGATGTAAGCGGTGGGACTTCGGGATCCGGTTTGTTCGATATGCAAGGACGATTCTGTGGTGTACTTAGTGCAGGACAAGGAGGTCCGTTCGCACCACTTCCTGGCGATCAAAATCCAAGTTGCAGGATAAGCTATGCAGCTTCAGAAAACATATTGAATGATATAGCGAACGATGCACCACTATCACCGGCACGGGATGTGATGTTGGTTTTTGACAGATCCGGAAGTATGTCACAGCTTACGCCAAATGGTATTACTAAACTTCAGGAAGCCAAGAATGCTGCATCATTATTTGTGGAGTTGACTCGCACTGATGGAGGAGATCAGATTGGCTTGGTAACGTTTAGTTCCACAGCCTCCTCTGCTTTCGACCTGGACGATGTGAATATTGGGAATAAAAATACGCTGATTGGTGATACTGCACCCTTTACCGACGGAATAGTTGGTGGAATCACAGCCGGGGGTACGACTACCATAGGAGGTGGACTTTCTGTGGCGCGGGATCAAATGAACTTACACGGAATTGGCGGTAATCAAAGGACCATCTTCTTGTTGACAGATGGCCTTCAGAATACAAATCCGCTGGTAGAAAGTGTGGATGATACCTTGTTCAATACCGATGTATTTGCGGTTGGCTACGGAACCGAAGCCGGACTTAACGGAACCTTGCTTACTGAACTTGCTGAAAACCATGATGGTCTTTACATGCGCGCAGAGAACGGGTTAACGCTCTTGAAATTCTTTGCGCTCACCTTCGGAAACATTTTTGAAGCCGGGACATTAAACGATCCTGAGTTTGTACTACCGAAGACCAAGAATGAGGCGGACCCTTATAAGTTCATGGTTTGTGAGGAAACAACCATTACAATTGTTTTGGGATGGGAGAAAGCTTCCAGTCCGTTGAACTTTAGAATTCAAACCCCGGCAGGAACATTTATAAGTACTTCAGATCGTGGCATCGTTTCTTCCTTCGGCACAACATGGCGTTTTGCAAGAATTACTCTGCCTCATAATGGAGAGCAAAATGGTGAATGGAAGGTAGTTGTACATCGGGTGCAAACGGGTGGCGAATTCCCACCACCGCCAGAAGACATAACCTATTTTGTCAATGTGCTTGCCAAGGACGGACCAAGAATTTTCCTCAATAGCCGTAAACGTCGATACTATACGGGGGATAGTTACAATCCGTTGGTCACCGTGGCAACGAAAGATGGATTCAGAGTACCAAATGCTTCCATACAATTAACTATCACTAAACCCACGGACGGATCGGGTAATATATTATCGAAAACAAAATATGTAAACCAAACTGAGGAGATCGATGGGGATATCATACCTGCGCGAATCGTAGCATTGAAAAAGATCGAAGCGAATATGGGAGGTGTACCGTTAATTTCATTTGAAACCGAGAACATTTCCCTGGTCGATGACGGCACCAAGAATGACGGCGCTATGGAGCCCGATGGAATATTTGGTGAAATACTGCCGGATCTATTCAAACATGAGGGGCATTACACCTTCAGAGCAGTTGCTAACTATGGAGCAGGGTGCACAGGAACGCGGGAGATCTCCTGGTCGGTATATGTGGATCCGGGGATCGATGGTTCTAATACTACTATTACAACCGAAGTGATTGAAACACTTCCTTCGGGTAAATCAAAAATCAAGATCACCATAACTCCAAAAGACAAATATGGAAATTTGGTGGGGCCCGGAAGGGTTGATATGATCGATTTAACTGGTGTACCTGGGACTAGCCTCGGAGGTGCAGTTAAGGACAATGGCGACGGTACTTATGGTGTCGTGGTCATCCATGATCCTGCATCGGGAAATTCCCCTGGAGTTGTTGTGAATCAACCAGACAGAGAACCCACTGTGTTAACGCCAACCAAAGATGATGGCTCCGGAAGCTCATTCCCCGGATGGCTGATCTGGTTGTTATTGTTGATCATATTGATCTTAATACTTATTCTCATATTTAAGTAAACACCAAAAAACAGAGATTAAATAATAAAGTTTGAACAGGAAATGTTGGTTTGGGTGAATGCAAAGCGGACCACAATATAAATAGTATCAGGTTTAGATTATATAAACTACGATAATTGCATGCTGTTTCTGCCCTTCTTCGTTATTTTCCAAAGCCACAGGAAATAGAGTCCGTTGAGGGCAATCCCCAGATAACCAACCTCTGGCCCGAGTAAAAAAGTGTTATTAACCCCCAGGAGACCAATTTTTTCACCATATCCAAATAAACCATAGGCTAAGGCATTCCAAACTGCGTGGCTCACCGATGCTACGATTATGGAACCGGAGGCCCATCGCATAGTACCCCAAATTAAACCAAGCAGGAGAACGTTCACCAAATATACCGGTACCTGTGAGTAGGGCAAACCGTATTCGCTACCCGAGATAACCGCAGATACATGCCATATTATAAAAATGCCGCTTGTTGCAAATAAAGTTATTTTCGAGCTAATACCTGTTCTTCGAAGAGCTCCCCATAGCCAACCACGAAAGAAACCTTCTTCAGTAAGAAGAACTGCGAGCGGACCAATAACAACACCAAATGCAAAATTCAGCAGGTCGTTTTCCATATTTCCTTGCTGAATGGAAAAACCACCGGATAGGTACGCGATTAGAGCCGTGGCTCCTAAAACCAGGAGAGGATACGAAAGTGCTAAGCCATAATATTTTAATCTACCGAGTGTTAATCCAATTTCCTTTTTAGATAGCTTTAGTATTATCCAGGAAATAATGGTAATAGCTAACAGGGGTAGTGCACTAAAGTTGGTATAACCGGTAAAATCCATTGTTGCTGTAACAACCACAGCAACAACAACTGAAACAAAGGGAATGATGATTGGTCTCATATTGGCAAGTGTTGACGGTAAGACGGTACCTAATTAGTTTCGGTTACATCTCGTTCCCATTTCGAATATGACCTAGTCTGTTTAAATCTAGCTATGATTATTGCCAACCTGGAAGTTTCGCAATCCATTGGCAAACAGATATCTGAAACCATTCAATACCGAATCCTGGATCGAGAAGGGAGGTTGGAGCAAATCGTAGGTGACGTCATCGATACCAATTTATTTTGGTGATGGTTTAAGTTTCAATCCCTTTGCTTAATTGAATTGAATTTTTTATTAAAGCGCTCTAACCTAGATTTAAGATCACCTCGGCTTTCAGGTTTGATAGAAGAAATAACCGCGATAGCTTTATCCCTATAAAATTCCGCCCTTGATAGGTTGTTAAGATCCAAATAAATAGATGCTATACGCAATTGAAATATCGGAACGTACGGATGCTTGCTATCCAAAGCTACTTCCTGAATGGCAATAGCCTTTTCTGAGTAACGTAAAGCATCTTGATAGGCGGCCATTTTTTGGTAAACAGTCGCAATGTTAAGATAAGATACGGCTAAATCAATGTGCATAGGGTCCAAAATCTCCTCTTGTATGGCGATGGCTTTTATATTGTAATCAATGGCAGTTTGATATTCTTGTAATCCTCGATAAATTAGCCCCATGTTATTATAGACAACCGCTAGATTAGGGTGTTTAGAAGGTAAAAATTCTTGCATCACAACCATGGCCCTTTCCTGATATACAAGGGCATTTTGGTAATCTTGTAAATATCGGTAGGTGAGACCGATATTATTTAAGTACATCGCCGTGTCCGGATGGTTCGCACCAATTATTTCTTCCTGAATTTCTAATGCTTTTTTCATATACTCAAGGGCTTTAGCGTAATCTCCTAGTAGCCTCCAGTTCATTGCCATATTATTATAGGAAATTGCTATTCTTGGGTGATTTGGAACTAGCACTTCTTTCTGAATTATAATCGCCTTATTGAGATATTCAAACGCTTTTTCATAGTTCGCTAATTCTTGATAATCCACAGCAATACTACTATAGACTATAGCCAGCTTTGGATCCTCTGCGCCCTTTTTTGCTTCAAATATCTTCATGGCTTTTTCATGATAAGCTATTGCTTTTTCATGTTCCTTTAAAAGGCCGAAGATCACACCAATTTGACTATAAGAATCTGCTAGTGCCGCATGTTGTGGATCCAACTTCGATTCTCGAATTATAATGGCTTTTCTCTGATACTTCAGCGCTTGTTGATAATCAGCCACTTTCAGATATATGTTGGCAATTAGATGATAAGAAACCCCTAGACTAAGATTATCGGGACCAAATAACTTTTCTTGAATGGATAATGCCTTTTTAATAAAATCGAGGCCCTTATTGTATTGGCCATCTGCCATATATATACCTGCGAGCCTTCGGTAATTAATCGCCAAGTATTCCTCGTCCAGATTATTTTCCTTATCCTCATATATATCAATTAACTTTTCATACACAACAGCTGCTTTTGAATATTGGAATAGCAACTCGAATGATTCCGCCTTTAGTTGATAGCTTTCAATAATCTGATCGATCTGAATCAAAGCCTTTGCTTCCAAATCAGCGCCTATTTGTACTAAACGCCTACTCTCTTCCAGACTTTTCACAGCTTCCAAATAGGATTCGTTCAACAGCGTGCTATCTAAAACATCGATAGCCAATTCTATCTCGCCTTTTTTAAATTGTTGGAAAGCTTTTATGTAAAGATCGGAAGCAAAGTCTAAATTTTCTTGTGCCATGCTTTGTACAAACTCAGGCAGTCGTTTTTCAACATTCTCAATTCGTTGTATCAATTCAGTTTCTGCCTCAAAACGATCTTTTATAGGATGACCGAAATAGGCTTCCAACTCTGCAATGGCCTTTTCGTCTTCGTTCCGAAGTCGTTGTATCATGGCGTCTTTTCGCGCAAACAGAGCCCTTTTGGAGATATTGTAAAGCTCTGTTTGAGCTTCGGCGAGTTTTCCCTTGGTAGTTAGAAATACCCGCAAAGGTCTTTTTCGATTTATTACCACCTTTTCCAGATCGTAGCCATTAACGACCTCAAGACCTGCTTTTTCGACCTGCAATCCAACCGCGGTCCCACCATCTAAACCAACAAAACTTAAATTAAACTTTCCTTCATTGTCAGAGTTCGCTGGTTTAGTAAAAGGAGCAGATACGTAGGCATCTTGCACATACTTGATCGCTCCTGTTTCATATTTGCTGTTATGAATACTTACCTGCCCCTTTAGATCGATTTGCTGCGCACTGGCTGTGCTTGAAACAAGAAGAATGACTAGCCCGGAAATAATATTTTTGAGATTCATAAGAATCAGTTTTTAGATTTAAAAGATTCGATCGACTTATCCAGTTCCAACAACCGGGGCTCCAGGTCGTCACGGATTTCCTCGTCCAGTTTTTTAATGATTCGTTCGGCCTTGTTTCGATAGGAACCGGTTTTCGTATAATTTCCGGTTTGTAGTAACACTTCGGCATACAGTAAATAATCTTCTGCAATGTAACGGTGCGATTTCCCATGAATGTCTATATCTATCGCGATCGCTTGATCCAGGTATTCCAGGGTCGTTTCATAGTTCTTTAGATCGCGATAGCATTCGGCGATGCGGTAATACGAATTTCCCATTTCACCGTCGTCTGCATCATGGATCGTCTTTTTCAGCTCAAGAGCCTTGAAATGATAGTCCAGCGCCTTTTGATGTTCCTTAAGTCCGCGGTGAATAATTCCCAGGGTATAATAGGATTGTATGAGTTTAGTTGGTTCGTTGGGAAAGTTCGATTTGGTTAACCTGATCTCCTTCTCTTGATATTTCAAGGCTTCTTCAAATTTTCCAGCGTCGGCGTAGGATCTGGCCAATGCATTATAGGTCATTGCCATAATAGGATGATCGGGCTCGAAAACAGCTTCCCGAATTCGGGTGGCTTTCACCAATAAATCCAGGGCCTTCTCATATTCTCCGAACTCCTGGTAGATATCGCTTATGTTATCATAGCTTTCAGCGATATCCGGATGTAGCGAATCCAGATGTTGTTTTCGAATCGCCAGGGCCTTTTCACTATACTTCACCAAATTATCATAATCGTTAAAATCGGAATAAATATTCGAGAGATTACTATAATTTAAAGCTAGTTCAATACTCTCGGGACCATATAATTTTGACTGTAGCTCGATCGCTTTGTTCATATATTCCAGGCTTTTTTCAATTTCATCCATATCCCCATACATAAGAGCAATGTTATTATAGGAAGTGGCGAGTCCATTGTCCAACGAGTCTTTAGCAGCTTCTTGAATAGCGATGGCCTTATTCTGAAATGCAAAGGCAACTTCCATCTCATCGAGTAAATTGTGATTCAGGGCGATGTTGTTATAATATTGTGCTAACTCCAGTGAAGTGGGTTCCAGGATCTTCTCGGCCAGGGCGACCAATTTTTTATGATAGATCATCGATTTGTCTAAATTTTCATTATCCTGATACGCAAGAGCTAGATCGTCGTAAACTGTAAGCAGTTTCTTTTTAGACAGGTCGTTGGCCAAATAGATTTGCACTAATTTTTCATAAACTTCAATAGCTTGTTCATATTGGAACAGTAAATAATGTGACTTGGCTTTTAGCTCATAGCTGTCGGCAATTTGCACCATTTGCTCCATGCCTTTTTCAATAAGATCATTTCCAGCTGTCAACAACTTCTCACCTTTCCTGACATCCCCTTGAGCTTTTTCATAGGACTCATTCAACGAAGCCGTATCCAGGATTTTGATCGCCTGTTTGATATCTCCGGCTTTATAAAGTTCGTAGGCCTTTACATACATCTCGGATGCAAAGTCAAGATTTTGCTTGGCCAGATTCTGGGAGAATTCAGGGAGTCGTTTTTCTAATTCTGAAATCTTGTTGGTCAGTTCCTTTTCGGCCTGGTAACTATCCTGAAGTTTTATTCCAAAATCTGTCTCCAACTCCTTCAAAGCTCGTTTGGTGTCTTCATTATTCTTCCTAAGACGTGCGATCATATCATCTCTTCGCTTGTGTAGCGCTTTTTTGCTGATATTATAGAGTTCGGTTTGTGCTTCGGCCAGCTTCCCTTTGTCGATCAGAAAAATACGAACCGGCAGCTTCCTGTTTATGACCACATCTTGCAGGGCATATTTATTTACCACTTCCAAACCAGACTTTTCGGCCAGAAGTTCAATGGAGGTACCCGGTTCAAGCCCAACGAAGTCAAGCTGAAATTTTCCTTTTGTGTCCGAATTGGCAGGTTTTGTAAATGGGGCGCTTATGTAGGCGTCTTGCACATATTGAATCGCCCCCGTTTCATACTTGCTATTGTGAATTGAAATCTGACCCTCCAAATTGATCTGCTGCCCTAACAGGGGAGTGCAAACGATTAGTATTATTGTTATGACAG
>JABDNM010000243.1 GCA_013043825.1 Flavobacteriaceae bacterium | reverse complement strand
GTGTCATACAACATGATAAAAAAAACACCCGCCAATCGCGGATGCTCTTTGTGTAATAGATTCAATTTTAACGATACTCAATATCTTTGAATGGTCTATGCGTTTCCCCAATGTAGATTTGTCTGGGACGGCCTATGGGTTCTTTGCGTAACCGCATTTCCCTCCACTGAGCGATCCATCCTGGAAGGCGCCCCAAGGCAAACATAGCCGTAAACATTTCGACAGGTATTCCCATGGCACGATAGATGATCCCCGAGTAGAAATCGACATTTGGATACAGCTTCCTGTTTACAAAATACGAATCTTCGAGTGCTTCTCTCTCAAGCCCTTTGGCAATATCAAGTACAGGATCATCAATGCCCAAATCCTGTAAAACATCATCTGCAGATGCTTTAATTATCCTGGCTCTTGGATCAAAATTCTTATACACACGATGTCCGAATCCCATGAGTCTGAAAGGGTCGCTTTTATCCTTGGCCTTCGCCATATATTTTTTAGTGTCACCACCATCTTCTTTGATGGCTTCCAGCATTTCGATAACGGCCTGGTTGGCCCCACCATGCAGTGGTCCCCACAAGGCACTAATCCCGGCAGAAAGCGAAGCAAATAATCCGGCGTGTGATGACCCCACGATCCGTACCGTAGAAGTAGAGCAGTTTTGTTCGTGATCTGCGTGAAGGATCAACAATTTGTCCAAAGCTTCTACCAGGATCGGGTTTGAATTGTACTCGCCGTCCGGTTTTTTGAACATCATCTTCAAAAAATTGTCTACATACCCAAGGGTATTATCCCCATAATCGAGAGGTAATCCAGCTCGTTTGCGATGGGCCCATGCGGTGAGTACCGGGAATTTCCCCATCATTCGAACGATGGCGAGATACATTTCCTCCGGGCTATCCACGTTGACTGAAGATGGATTAAAAGCGATTAGCGCACTGGTAAGAGAAGATAAAACGCCCATAGGATGAGCCGATTTTGGAAAACCGTCTAAAATTTTCTTCACATCTTCGTCCACATGAGAATGCTCTTTGATGTCGCTATGGAACTTAGCCAGTTCCTCGGCATCCGGGAGCTCCCCAAAAATTAGCAGGTAAGCTACTTCCAGAAAATCGGCCTTCTCTGCCAACTCCTCAATAGCATAACCCCTATAGCGCAATATTCCTTTTTCCCCATTTAAAAACGTGATAGCACTTTCGCAGGAACCTGTATTCTTGTAACCCGGATCAAGAGTTGTTACTCCCCCAGTCGAGGTACGCAGTGTTTTTATATCTATGGCAATTTCATTTTCGGTTCCTTCCACTACTGGAAAGTCATATTTTTCTCCGTTAATTACTAGGGTCGCGGTCTTAGACATAGAGCTATTCGATTTTCGTTGTATTAAATGGATTACCAATGCATCGAGGAATTCGACACAAGCAGTTGCTAAATTACGAAAAATTGACCGATTTTTTTAACATTTCCACCGTCATCTTGGGTTAAAAAAACCTTAATTCTCATAGCGATTGAAGGTGCATCCGTTTTTTATATGAAATAAAAAAACCGCTTGAATTTACAAGCGGTCATCAGAAATGATATATAAGACTAAATCTTAAAGGCCTTTCGCCCTGGATAATATGCAGTCTCTTCCAATTCCTCTTCAATGCGTAGCAATTGGTTGTATTTGGCCATTCGATCACTTCTAGAGGCAGAGCCAGTTTTTATCTGGCCCGTATTAAGAGCGACCGCAAGATCGGCTATCGTATTGTCTTCTGTTTCACCACTACGATGCGACATCACCGATGTGAAACCAGCGTTATGAGCCATATTTACAGCAGCTATAGTTTCGCTCAACGTACCTATTTGGTTCACTTTAATGAGAATGGAATTGGCAATCCCCTCCTTGATCCCGCGAGACAGCCGTTGAACGTTTGTAACAAACAAATCATCCCCAACCAGCTGGACTTTATCCCCTACTTTTTCGGTAAGGTATTTCCATCCATCCCAGTCATTCTCGTCCATTCCGTCTTCGATTGAAATGATTGGATAGTTAGCGCAAAGTTCGGCCAGGTAATTGGCTTGTTCCTGAGAAGTTCGCACTTTACCAGAATCTCCTTCAAATTTAGTATAGTCGTATTTTCCATCGATATAAAACTCCGCGGATGCGCAATCCAAAGCTATCATTACATCATCTCCCAGGGAATAGCCCGCTTTCTTGGTAGCGGTGGCAATGGTTTCCAGGGCATCTTCAGTTCCATCCAAACTTGGCGCAAAACCACCTTCATCACCTACTGCAGTGCTCAATCCACGATCGTGCAACACCTTTTTTAGATTGTGAAAGATCTCTGAACCAATTTGCATGGCATGTGTAAAACTTTTAGCCTTCACTGGCATGACCATGAATTCCTGAAAAGCGATGGGTGCATCACTGTGAGAACCCCCATTGATGATATTCATCATGGGTACTGGTAAGGTTTTAGCCGACACTCCTCCTACGTATCTGTACAGAGGCATGCCTAATTCGTTGGCGGCCGCTTTTGCCGCCGCCAGGGAAACTCCTAAAATGGCGTTCGCACCTAACTTTGATTTATTCTCGGTTCCATCCAGTTCGATCATGATCTGGTCGATGCTCTCCTGTTCAAAAACGGAAACGCCCAATAGCGTTCCTGCAATTCTTCCATTTACATTTTCCACCGCTTTGGAAACCCCTTTACCCATATATTCATCACCACCATCTCGTAATTCGACAGCCTCGTGTTCTCCTGTGGACGCACCAGAGGGAACCGCGGCCCTACCTATAAATCCATACTCCGTGATCACATCTACTTCGACCGTTGGATTTCCTCGTGAATCGAATATTTGCCTGGCTTTTATGTCTATTATTGCGCTCATTATTTCTTCGGTTGGTTTAGATGGTGAAGATACAAAATGTAGGTAAGTTGCGGTCCCGAACCACAGATTATGAGGGCGGATTTGGCACTAAAACGATTTCGTTCACAGACAGGGAGATTCTTCCTAGCTGTGAGCTTCCTTCATGTTGGATTTTTTGATCTGCTCGATAAATTCATCAAACAAATAAGATGCATCATGAGGCCCCGGACTTGCTTCTGGGTGGTACTGGACCGAAAATGCCGGCTTCCCTTTGATACGGATTCCCGCCACCGTGTGATCATTCAAATGCACATGGGTAATTTCTACATTGGGATTGGCTTCGGTGTCTTCCCTGCTAATCGCAAATCCATGATTTTGTGAAGTGATCTCTCCTTTGCCGGTGAGCAAATTCTTGATGGGGTGATTGATCCCCCTATGTCCGTTGTGCATTTTGTAGGTTGAAATGCCGTTTGCCAATGCCAGGACCTGATGTCCAAGGCAAATGCCGAACAGGGGCATACCGGTCTCAAGGATGTCTCTGGTGGTTTGAATGGCCTGCGTCAATGGCTCTGGGTCTCCGGGACCGTTGCTTATGAAATATCCATGAGGATCGAATGCCTCCATTTCCGCGAAGCTAGAATTATATGGAAAAACCTTGATGTAGCAATCTCGGGCGGCGAGATTACGAAGAATATTCTTCTTGATCCCAATATCCAAGGCCGAAATACGATAAGTAGCCTTTTCATTTCCGTAGTAATACGTTTCCTTAGTCGAAACCCGTGATGCCAATTCCAGTCCTTTCATTTCTGGCACTTCGCCCAATTGTTTTTTTAATGAATCTATCTCATCCACTTTGGTAGTGATGACCGCATTCATCGCACCGTGTTCCCGAATGTAATTCACCAGGGCCCGGGTATCCACGTCACTTATAGCTAACAAATTGTTCTTTTCCATAAACTCCTCCAGGGAAGCATCTGCCAGGGGTCTGGAATGATGATAACTGAAATTTCTACAAATCAATCCTGCGATCTTCACCGCTTCCGATTCTACTTCTTCGGAAGTGGTTCCGTAATTTCCAATATGTGCATTTGTGGTTACCATAAGTTGTCCGAAATACGATGGATCTGTAAAGATCTCCTGGTAGCCAGTCATACCAGTATTGAAACATACTTCTCCAAAAGCGGAACCTTCTTTACCTCCTACAGCTTTTCCGTAGAAAATAGTTCCATCTGCCAATAAAATGAGTGCTTTTTTTCGGGTTTGATACTTCATGCTCTGAAATTATTGTTGCAAAAATAGTATAAAAAAAGGGACAAACTCGAATCGTTTATCCCTTAGTTATCTACAATAGAGTGTTCATTTACTCTTCTTCTTTTTTCGCTTCGGTAGGTACCGGTGGAACTACAGCTGCACCTCCCCGACGTCCGCGACGCGTGGATTTCTTCTTCGCTTTCTTGCCCGCATTGTACAATTCGTTGTAATCTACCAATTCGATCATGGCCATGGACGCGTTGTCACCCAAGCGATTCCCCAACTTTATGATACGGGTATATCCTCCTGGACGATCTCCAACTTTAACGGCCACTTCTCTAAACAGTTCGGTTACGGCATCCTTTTGGCGAAGCCTGCTAAAGACGATACGACGATTGTGTGTAGTATCTTCTTTGGATTTTGTAACTAAGGGTTCTACGAATTGCTTCAAAGCTTTCGCCTTTGCAACAGTAGTGTTGATTCTTTTGTGTTCAATCAGCGAACAGGCCATATTTGCCAACATCGCTCTTCTATGCGCTGTCTTTCTACCTAGGTGATTGAATTTCTTTCCGTGTCTCATGACATTTTATTTTAAACATCATCTTGCTCGACCCATTTTGAGGAGCAAATTATGATGCGTTAATCCTTATCTAATTTGTATTTTGAAAGATCCATTCCGAAGTTCAAACCTTTCACGTTCACGAGCTCTTCCAATTCGGTAAGAGATTTCTTTCCGAAGTTTCTGAACTTCATGAGGTCATTCTTATTGTACGAAACCAAGTCTCCCAAAGTATCTACTTCAGCAGCTTTCAAACAATTCAAAGCACGCACTGAAAGATCCAGGTCGATCAATTTGGTTTTTAACAATTGACGCATATGCAATGATTCCTCATCGTAAGTCTCGGTTTGAGCTATCTCGTCTGCTTCCAGGGTGATACGCTCATCACTAAACAACATGAAATGATGGATCAAGGTCTTAGCGGCCTCGGTCAATGCATCTTTAGGATGAATAGAACCATCGGTAATGATCTCGAAAACCAGTTTTTCATAATCGGTCTTCTGCTCCACACGATAATTCTCAATGCTATACTTCACATTCTTGATGGGTGTGTAAATGGAGTCGGTAAAGATGGTTCCCAAAGGCGCATTGGCCTTCTTATTCTCTTCCGCAGGAACATACCCTCTACCTTTCTCGATAGTGATCTCGAAATTCAGATTCACTTTGGAATCCATGTTGCAGATCACAAGATCCGGGTTCAACACCTGGAATCCTGAAATAAACTTCTGGAAGTCCCCGGCGGTTAGACGATCCTGACTAGAAACTGATATGGTAACCGTTTCGTTGTCGATCTCATCAATTTGTCTCTTGAAACGAACTTGCTTCAAGTTCAGGATAATCTCTGTTACATCTTCCACAACACCTGCGATCGTTGAGAACTCATGGTCTACACCTTCGATACGAACCGAAGTAATAGCGAATCCTTCCAATGAGGAAAGTAAAACTCGTCTTAATGCGTTACCTACTGTCAATCCATAGCCGGGTTCCAAGGGACGAAATTCGAATTTCCCCTCGAAATCGGTGGAATTGATCATGATAACTTTATCAGGCTTCTGAAAACTAAATACTGCCATAATTTTGACTCGTGTGGTTTTAGATTATTTTGAATATAATTCGACGATGAACTGCTCGTTGATGTTTTCCGGGATCTGTAAACGCTGAGGCACAGATACAAAAGTACCTTCTTTGGTCTCGGTATTCCAGGTGATCCATTCGTAAACATGACTTGCATTCGCCAGTGAATTCTCGATAGCTTCTAACGACTTTGATTTCTCGCGAACGGCTACCACATCGCCAGGTTTCACCTGGTAGGACGGAATATTCACTTTTTCACCGTTTACGGTGATATGACGGTGAGAAACTAATTGTCTCGCGGCACTACGACTGGGCGCAATTCCCATACGGTATACCACGTTGTCCAAACGTGACTCACACAGTTGAAGCAATACCTCACCAGTAATTCCAGGTGCGGAAGTTGCTTTCTTGAACATGTTTCTGAACTGACGCTCTAAGATCCCATAGGTGTATTTGGCCTTTTGCTTTTCCGCCAATTGGATCGCGTATTCAGATTTTTTACCTCTTCTACGGTTATTACCGTGTTGTCCAGGAGGGTAATTCCTTTTTTCGAACGATTTGTCTTCACCAAAAATAGCTTCCCCGAACTTGCGGGCTATCTTTGTTTTTGGACCAGTATATCTTGCCATTTTTAAATTTGAATTTTGAAGGAGGAAACTAAATTAAGGTCATCCTCTAGCCCCGTGGTTCCTTCGTGTTATACTTAAATTATTAAACTCTTCTTCTTTTCGGTGGTCTGCACCCATTATGTGGAAGTGGAGTTACATCGATAATCTCGGTAACTTCAATTCCGGCATTGTGAATGGTACGAATAGCAGATTCTCTACCGTTACCCGGGCCTTTCACATATACCTTCACCTTACGAAGTCCCGCTTCGTGAGCCACACCAGCCGCATCTTCCGATGCCAACTGAGCAGCGTAAGGTGTATTCTTTTTAGATCCTCTGAATCCCATTTTACCGGCCGAGGACCAGGAGATCACATCTCCATTTTTATTGGTCAATGAAATAATAATATTATTGAAAGACGCCGTGATATGAGCTTCACCGGTAGCTTCCACATTAACCTTACGTTTTTTCGAACTTTTTCCGCCTGTCTTTGCCATATCTCTAGGGGTTATTTAGTTGCTTTTTTCTTGTTAGCAACTGTTTTACGTTTTCCTTTTCTTGTTCTCGAGTTGTTCTTAGTGCGCTGTCCTCGTAACGGAAGACCGACTCTGTGACGAATTCCTCTGTAACATCCTATGTCCATCAAGCGTTTGATACTCAACTGAACTTCGCTACGTAATTCACCTTCGATTTTGAAAGACCCAACCGCATCCCGAATAGCGCCGATCTCGTCATCGTTCCATTCGTTTACTTTCTTGTCTTCACTTACTCCGGCTTTATTCAATATATCTTTGGCTCGGCTACTACCAATTCCGAAGATATACGTTAACGCGACTACACCCCTTTTTTGCTTCGGGATATCTACACCTGCGATTCTTGCCATAACTTATCCTTGTCTTTGTTTGAACCTAGGGTTCTTTTTGTTAATTACATATAATCTGCCCTTCCTGCGAACAATTTTGCAGTCGGCACTTCTCTTTTTAACTGAAGCTCTTACTTTCATAGCTTAATATCTATACGTTATTCGAGCCTTCGTTAGATCGTACGGGCTCATTTCCAATTTTACTTTATCTCCGGGTAACAATTTGATGTAATGCATCCGCATTTTCCCCGAAATATGTGCTGTAACAATATGTCCGTTTTCCAATTCCACTCGGAACATAGCATTCGATAATGCTTCAACAATGGTTCCGTCTTGCTCTATTGCCGGTTGTTTTGCCATATTATGCTACTGCTTTTCTGTTTTTACCACTCTTCATCAAACCGTCGTAATGGCGATTCAACAAGTATGAATTGATCTGCTGCATGGTATCGATCGCAACCCCTACCATAATGAGGAGGGAGGTACCGCCATAGAACAAGGCCCAACCTTGCTGAATTCCCATCAGCTTCACCACGAAGGCCGGGAATACCGCAATTAATGCTAGGAATATAGATCCTGGCAAGGTGATCTGCGACATGATTCGATCCAGATATTCGGCGGTATCGGTACCGGGTTTGATCCCGGGAATAAAACCACCGCTTCGTTTAAGATCGTCTGCCATCTTATTGGTAGGCACCGTGATAGCTGTATAGAAATATGTAAAAATGATGATCAGTGCGGCAAATACCACATTATACCACAATCCAAAAATGTCGCTGAATGTCGCTAGTATTGACTGTGCAAGATTTGAATCACTTAAACCGGCCACGGCCGAAGGAACAAACATCAAGGCCTGAGCAAATATAATAGGCATTACCCCGGAGGCGTTCAGCTTCAAAGGGATAAACTGTCTTGCACCAAATATATTCTTCTCATATCCACCGCTGGCGGTCCTTCTTGCGTATTGTACAGGGATCTTTCGCACTGCCAAAACCAAGAGTACCGAAGCGAGAATAATAACAAACCAGATCAATAGTTCGATCAGGATCATGATCAATCCTCCGTTCGATTCCAATACTCGTGAAGCAAATTCCTGAGCAAAAGACTGAGGCAAGGTCGCGATGATTCCCACCATGATCAGGATAGAGATACCGTTACCAATTCCTTTATCGGTGATCTTCTCACCCAACCACATTGCGAATATACATCCGGTTACAAGGATGATGATAGACGATACATAGAAGGTGGGGGTTAGACCCAGTACAAAGGCTTCCGGCGGAACTCCCAGGTACTGCATTCCTGCAATATAACTTGGTGCCTGCACCAAACAGATACCAATGGTCAACCAACGAGTGATCTGGGTGATCTTCTTTCTTCCACTTTCTCCTTCCTTCTGTAATTTCTGAAGGTAAGGAACAGCAATCTGCATCAATTGAACCACAATAGAGGCCGAGATATAAGGCATGATCCCCAAGGCGAATACCGAAGCATTTGCGAATGCTCCACCTGTAAACGCGTTCAATAAACCTCCTAAGCCTGTGTCGAATTTACCGGCGAAATCGGCTAATTGAGAGGCATCTACTCCGGGAAGTACTACCTGGGCGCCAAATCGGTAAACCAATAAAAGACCCAGGGTAACGATAATTCGTTCTCTTAGTTCTTCTATTTTAAATACATTTTTTATGGTATTGATAAACTTCATGCTATATACAATTACAGTTCAACAGCCTCGCCTCCGGCAGCTTCTATAGCTGCTTTTGCAGTTGCCGTGAATTTGTGAGCAGATACTTTCAATTTTGCTTTCAATTCGCCTCTTCCCAAAATCTTCACCAGGTCGTTCTTACCGGCCAAACGAAGATTCACCATAGAATCCAAATCAACTGAATCCTTGATTTTCTTGTCATCAACCAAAGACTGAAGTGTATCCAGATTAACTCCCTGGTATTCTTTTCGGTTTATATTTTTGAAACCAAACTTCGGAACACGACGTTGTAGTGGCATTTGTCCACCTTCGAATCCAAGTTTCTTGGAATATCCTGAACGAGACTTTGCCCCTTTGTGTCCGCGGGTTGCTGTTCCACCTTTACCGGAACCCTGACCGCGACCAACGCGCTTCCCTTTGTTTTTAACTGATCCTTCAGCTGGTTTTAAATTACTTAAATCCATTGTCGATATCTTATTTAGTTTCTACAGAAACCAGGTGATTAACTTTTTTTATCATACCAAGAATGTTTGGCGTATCGTCGTGCTCTACTACCTGGCCAATGCGTTTTAGACCAAGCGCTTCAAGCGTTCTCTTTTGGTTTTGAGTACGATTTATCGCACTACGTACCTTGGTTACTTTAATTTTTGCCATCTTCTAAGTAATTTATCCTTTAAACAATTTCTCCAAAGAGATTCCTCGCTGTTTCGCCACTGTTTGTGCACTTCTCAATTGAAGTAAAGCATCAAAAGTTGCTTTTACCACGTTATGTGGGTTGGAGGATCCTTGTGATTTTGACAATACATCATGGACACCTACGGCTTCAAGTACAGCACGTACTGCTCCACCTGCGATCACCCCAGTACCGGGCGCTGCCGGGATCAAGGTCACACGGGCTCCGCCGTATTTTCCTTTTTGTTCATGCGGAAGCGTCGCTTTGTTCAATGGAATTCGCACCAAGTTCTTTTTGGCATCTTCAATGGCTTTGGCAATAGCACTGGCCACGTCTTTCGACTTACCCAGGCCTTGTCCAACCACACCATTTTCATCACCAACAACAACAATAGCCGAAAATCCGAAGGCTCGACCCCCTTTGGTTACTTTGGTCACACGTTGCACGCCAACCAATCGGTCTTTCAATTCCAGACCACCGGGCTTCACTGTTTCTACGTTTTTATAATCTTGATACATATTCTTAGAATTTTAGTCCGCCCTCGCGAGCTCCTTCAGCTAATGATTTTACTCTTCCATGGTATTGGTAACCTCCGCGGTCGAAGGTGATAGCCTCAACCCCGGCTTTGGTCGCTTTATCGGCAATTGCCTTTCCCACCAATTTTGCTGCTTCTGTTTTATTCACTTTAGAAGCATCGATATCCTTATCTCTTGAGGAAGCAGCGGTAATGGTCTTACCGTTTACATCGTCAATAAGCTGAGCATAAATTTCTTTGTTACTTCTGAAAACAGCTAAACGCGGGCGTTGCTCTGTTCCGGAAACCGTTTTTCTGATTCTGAGACGAATTCGATCTCTTCTTTCACTTCTAGATAATGCCATATTCTTAAATCTTATGCAGATTTACCTGCTTTTCTTCTTATATGTTCTCCTACAAACTTCACACCTTTTCCTTTATAAGGCTCTGGCTTACGGAAACCACGGATCTTCGCGGCTACCTGACCTACCAATTGCTTGTCGTGAGAAGTAAGTTTTACTATAGGATTCTTTCCTTTTTCACTGATGGTCTCGATCTTTACCTCGGGAGCCACATTAATAACAATGTTGTGCGAGAATCCAATAGCCATGTCTAATTTCTGACCTTGGTTGCTGGCACGATAACCTACTCCAACCAGTTCCAATTCTTTGGTCCAGCCTTTGGACACCCCTAGGATCATGTTATTGATCAACGAGCGGTACAAACCGTGCTTCGCTTTGTGATCTTTTAACTCGGTGGAGCGCTCAACGATCACGTTGCCCTCTTCCACTTTTACGCTAACGGCGTCTATGTCCTGTGTTAACTCACCTAACTTCCCTTTTACGGTAACCACGTTGTCTTTAATTTCGACAGTAACTCCTTCTGGGATCGTTATTGGGTTATTTCCTATTCTTGACATCTCTGGTCTATATTATATTAGTATACGTAACAAAGTACTTCTCCACCTACATTCTGGCTGGCCGCTTGTTTTCCTGTCATCACTCCTGCTGAAGTAGAGACAATGGCAATTCCCAACCCGTTCAATATGCGGGGCATTTCGGTAGAACCTGAGTACTTACGTAAACCTGGTTTACTTATTCTTTGAATCTTCTTGATCACCGGATCTTTGGTTAACTTATCGTACTTCAGGGCGATCTTGATCGTTCCCTGAGGCCCTTTGTCATCTTCGAACTTATAGCTAAGGATATAGCCCTGGTCGAATAAGATCTTGGTAACCTCCTTCTTTAAATTTGAAGCGGGAATCTCGACAACGCGATGTCCTGCTTTAACTGCATTTCTAACTCGTGTTAGAAAATCTGCGATTGGATCTGTAGTCATTTATATTTAGTTACGGAAGTGGTTTTCGTTCGCCAAGGCGAACAAACCTTCCTCCAGTTAATTTATTTACCAGCTGGCTTTTCGAACCCCAGGTATTAATCCTTTGTTCGCCATCTCGCGGAACATAACCCGTGAAATACCGAATTGTCTCATGTACCCTTTAGGTCTTCCCGTTAGTTTACAACGATTGTGCATACGAATGGGAGAAGCGTTCTTGGGTAGTTTTTGTAAAGCCTCATAGTCTCCGGCTTCTTTCAAAGCCTTACGTTTTTCGGCATATTTTTCTACCATTCTAGCTCTCTTTACCTCACGGGCTTTCATTGATTCTTTAGCCATCTCTTATTTTCTTTTAAAGGGTAATCCTAGTTCGGTTAATAATGATTTAGCCTCCTTATCGGTTTCAGCCGAAGTAACAAAGGTGATATTCATACCGTCGATACTTTTAACCTTATCGATATCGATCTCCGGAAAGATAATCTGTTCGGTGATCCCTAAAGAGTAGTTACCACGACCGTCAAAGCCAGTAGCTTTTATTCCGTTGAAATCGCGTACTCGTGGCAAGGCTGTGGTCACCAATCGATCCAAGAATTCGTACATACGTTCCCCACGTAAGGTAACTTTGGCCCCAATGGGCATTCCCTTACGTAGTTTGAAGTTTGCAACGTCTTTCTTAGAAATAGTTTGCACGGCCTTCTGGCCAGTGATATTGCTCAACTCATCTACCGTGTATTCGATCAATTTCTTGTCGGCTACTGCTTTACCTACTCCACGAGAGACAATAATGCTCTTCAGTTTAGGTACTTGCATTACATTCTTGTAACCAAATTCATCGGTGAGGGTGTTGATCACTCTACTTTTATATTCTTCCTTAAGTCTTGGTGTATATCCCATAACTATAATACTTGATTCGATTTTTTAGAAAATCGCACTTTTTTTCCATCCTCCATTCTATATCCAACACGGGTAGCTTCTCCCGATTTTGGATCGATCAACGAAAGGTTTGAAATATGAATAGGAGCTTCTTTCTCGGTAATTCCACCCTGAGGATTCGCCGCACTGGGCTTCTCATGCTTCTTTACCATGTTCACTCCTTCTACAATTGCTTTATTCTTATCCTGGATCACACGCAATACCTTTCCTTCGGTTCCTTTATGGTCCCCGGCGGTTACGATTACACTATCTCCAGATTTTATCTTAAGCTTTCCCATCTTGGTTTTCATCTTAAAGCACCTCGGGTGCTAATGATACTATTTTCATAAATTGTTTATCACGAAGCTCCCTGGCAACCGGCCCGAAAACACGAGTACCTCTCATTTCACCAGTTGGCGTAAGCAACACACAGGCATTGTCGTCGAAACGAATGTAAGATCCATCTGGTCTTCTCACTTCTTTTACAGTTCGCACCACAACTGCGGTGGATACTGTACCTTTTTTGATCTGTCCGTTTGGAGTAGCCTCTTTCACAGTCACTACAATTTTATCACCAATCGAAGCATAACGTTTTTTCGTTCCTCCCAACACGCGAATGGTGAGTACTTCCTTCGCACCGGTGTTGTCTGCTACCTTAAGTCTTGATTCTTGTTGTACCATGATTACTTAGCTCTTTCAATGATTTCTACTAGTCTCCAACATTTGGTTTTACTCATAGGTCTTGTTTCCATGATCTTTACAGTATCTCCTTCGTTGCAGTCGTTTTGCTCGTCGTGTGCCACGTATTTCTTCGTTTTTAAAACGAATTTTCCATACATAGGGTGCTTTACTTTCTTCACTTCGGCAACAACAATGGACTTTTGCATTTTGTTGCTGGTTACTACCCCAATACGTTCTTTTCTTAGATTTCTTTTATCTTCCATCTTTCAGCTTCGTACAGTTATTGCACTTCTCTTTTAGTTAGTTCTGTCGCAATTCTCGCAATAGATCTTCTATGACCT
>JABDNM010000230.1 GCA_013043825.1 Flavobacteriaceae bacterium | reverse complement strand
GGACCAAAGAAATAACCGCATTGGCCAGAGAGCATAACAACGCCAACATCATTAGTATACCTGCACGATTTACCAGCAAGCCACAGGCCATCGCAATGGTCGACACCTTTCTAAACACTGCCTTCGAAGGAGGTAGGCACCAACGTCGCGTAGAAAAGATTTCTTGTAACTAAAGCTGTTCAATGGGCCATTCGCATTCTCACGATCATCACCACCATGATTTACGAGGAAGAAATCTGCTCATTTCCATTGTTTTAAATATACTGATCACTGTTGCCCAGGTGATAGGCGGACTAATCTCCGGTAGTCTTGCGCTATTAAGCGATGCCCTCCACAATTTTAGCGATGTACTGTCTTTGTTGGTTAGTTATATCGCTAATACGTATTCAAAGAAAGCAGCCTCGTTCGATAAAACATTTGGCTACAAACGCGCAGAGATCATTGCGGCATTTGTAAATGCGGCCACTCTAATTATCGTAGCCCTCTATTTGGTTTATGAGGCTGTGGAACGGTTCTTATCCCCAAAAGAAATCGAAAGTAACTTGGTGATTTGGCTGGCGCTGCTGGGGATCTTCGCCAACGGATTTAGCGTGTTGTTGCTAAGAAAAAGCGCCTCTGAAAACATGAATATGCGCTCCGCCTACCTGCATTTGATCACAGACATGTCTGCTTCGGTGGCGGTCTTAATAGGTGGCTTATTGATGAAATTCTTCGATTGGTTTTGGGTGGATAGCGTATTAACCGTTCTAATCGCGATTTACCTTATTTTTATGGGCTATGATCTATTGAAACGATCTTTCAAAGTGTTGATGCTGTTCACGCCGGATGATATCAACCTGGAAAAGATGAGAAGCGCCATCTCTGTTCAGCCAGAGATCAAGAACGTGCATCATATTCATATTTGGCAACTTAACGAGCATGAAATTCATATGGAGGCGCACATCGATTTTTATGAAGACATAACCATAAGCCGTTTCGATGAAATTCTGAATGAAGTGGAGCGCGTGCTTCATGATGACTTCGGAATAAATCACGTCAATATCCAGCCGGAGTATCAAAAGGATGATGCTAAGGATATCATTGTACAAGACTGAAATGGAAGTAAAAGTTAAAACCTTTAATGAGTTAACCACCAGAGAATTACATGATATTCTCCAGCTGCGATCCGAAGTGTTCGTGGTTGAACAGGACTGCGTTTATCAGGACATAGACGGAAAAGACGACCAGGCCCTGCATGTTTTTGGATACAAAAACAGGGAATTGATCACCTATACTCGTTGCTTCCCGCCGGGGGCATACTTTAAGCAAGCGTCCATTGGAAGAGTAGTGGTTCGATCAGACGAAAGAAAACATGGCTATGGGCATCAAATCATGAAAGCCTCTATGATCGCGATCAAGGAAAAATACGGCATGGAAGAGATAAAGCTGTCCGCTCAAACGTATTTAGTTGAATTTTATCGGTCACATGGCTTTGAGCCAACAGGTGATGAATACCTTGAAGACGGAATTCCTCACATTGCTATGATTAAAGCTTAATGAGGTCCTTTTTCAAATTGAGATCGTCCAGCATTTCATTGGTGAACTTGTAGTGGCCTCTTCGGGTTATGATCTTAAACCGATGATTTTTCATCCGCGATAAGACCTCAAGAAAGCGCCATTTCGATTTCAGCAATTTTGGCTTTTCACTTTTCAGGCTAACTTCAAAATAATGTTTAATCCCTGCCCGTTCAGCGACGATATCCGGAGTGATGGTAATGTCTCCGTCTTTTTTTAAATAGGATTTTGGGGTTTCGTATCCTTCAATATCGGCTTTGATGTTCTCAAAACCATGCCGTTCCAAGTGCTCTACAGAATCCTTAATAGCATCGGCATCTTTTAATTTGTCCACGTGTGTCATAACTCATATTATACGAAAAATTCGGCGAAAAATCAATTAAATTTTTGTTAAGGCGCTGGATATCAACGCCAATTTTTGCTTTTAACACCCTTATTGAAGGGAATTCCCAACTGAATAGTGAGGTTCTCATCATCGGTGTGATCTGCGAGATCAACCCCATACTGTATCTTATCCAGATCATCATAGACGAATGTTCCAAAAATCCTATCCCACACCGAAAGCATGTTGCCATAATTGGTGTCGGTCCAGGGAAGCTGGTAATGATGGTGGAATTTATGCATGTTGGGAGTTACAATCACGTAGCTCAAGCCCTTGTCCAACCATTTTGGGAGCGAGATGTTTGCATGGGTGAAGTAGGTGAAAAGAATGCTGAGTATTCGGTAGAAAAAGTAAAATGCGATAGGCATTCCGGTAATGACCACAGCAGCCAGGGCAAACGATTCACGGATGACAAAATCGATTGGGTGATGGCGCGTTCCCGTTGTCACATCCACATGTTTATCGCTGTGATGCACGATGTGCAACCTCCAAAGCACGGGAATCTGGTGCAACAAAAAATGAACGCCATATTGGGCAATTAGATCCAACATAATGATGGCAATCACCATTTCAACCCAAATGGGAGCTTCAAAAAGGTGAAGTAATCCAAATTGGGACTCATTGAGCCAGATAAAAACTCCGGCTGTTGCGATTCCAAATATGGCGTTTATTACCAACACAAAAAACGTGAGAAGCAAATTGGTCTTGGCATGCTTCCATTTTTTATAATTCAATTTAAATAACCCATAGTATCCCTCAAGTATCCAAAAGAAGAATAGCACAAAAAAGACCCACCCTGCCTTCATCCAGACAGGCATTGTTTCAAAAAAATCTAAGAATTCCTGCACAATGGCTTATTTCAGAATACGTTGGTATTTTTTTTCATCCTGCAACACCGAAACCGCTTCAAGAATCTCCGGATTGCGCTCCACCTGGTAGTCGTAAAGACCTTGACGGTAGAAAAACCTTTTAAGGATCTCGTCGCTTAACAACGACTTGATCTCCGCTTTTTTATCCAGAAGGTCTTTCGCCTTGGCTCTATCTATTGAAGCAATAAGCGCATTATAGCTGGACTTGATCTCATCATCCAACTGGTCGTCTTCTGCTCTTCGTAACGCTTTCTCGAATTCCTTTTCCGTCTCGGTTTCGTAATCGAAATTGTTTTTTCCTAAGAATGCTACAAAATCCTGGAAATCGGAATCGCTAAACTGAAAGGATTTCCAATCACTCATGGGTTTGTTATAATAATAGTGTGTCGCATAATCGAAAATAGCATTGTCTTTCAACAAAGCGGTTGTAATGGGACTGAATTTAGAGGTCTCCAATTCGATATCGGGAAGGATTCCTCCGCCATCGTAAACGGTGCGCCCTCCCTTGGTCTTGAATTTGTTGTATTCTTTTGGATCCAGGCGAATGGGGTCACCATTCTCATCACGGTTCCAGTAGTCCAATGCCTGGATACATCGTCCACTAGGCGTATAGTAACGAGAGATCGTGATCTTAAGCTGGGTGCCATAGGTTAATTTCTTAGGTCTTTGCACCAGTCCCTTGCCGAAACTTCTGGCCCCTATTATCACTGCACGATCAAGATCCTGAAGCCCCCCAGAAACGATCTCACTGGCAGAAGCACTTCGGCCGTTGACCAAAACAACCAGCGGAATTTCGGTATCGACCGGATCAATACGTGTTCGGTAGGTCTTGTTGTACTTTTCGATCACCGATTTTGTCGTCGTGATCACCTCGCCTTTTGGAACGAAAAGGTTGACAATACTTATCGCTTCATTAAGCAGGCCTCCGGGATTTCCACGAAGGTCCAGGATGATCTTTTTTGCTCCCTGAGACTTCAAATCAAGCAACGCGGCTTTCGTTTGTATGGTGGTTTTACGATTGAATTTGGTTAGCACGATATAACCAATATCGCCGTGTATCAACTTGGAGTATGGAACGGCGTCCACGTCCACTTTTTCCCGCACCAGCGTCGTTGTTTGAGTTTTACCCTGCCTCTTAAACGTAAGTTCCACACTGGATCCTGCGGCTCCTTTCAATAGTTCACCAGCATCATCCTCAAAATCAGACAGCTGTATGTCACCTACTTTGATGATCTCATCGCCAGCCTTGAGACCGGCTTTATCGGCAGGATAATCCTTAAAAGGTTCTGAAATAATGATCTTGTCGTTCATGGTGCGAACAGAGGCTCCAATTCCGGTATAGGTCCCAGAATTTTTTATACGCGCGTCTTCCACCTCCTGTTCGTTCCAATAAACGGTATACGGGTCTAAGTCGGCCAGCATTCCTTTGATGGCTTTATCCATCAGGGTGGCGGGAGTGTTTTCGTCCACATAATTCATATTCAACTCTTTGAACAAAGTGGTGAAAATTTCTATTTGTTTAGCGATCTCAAAGAAATCATTTCTAAAACCAGCAGTGGTTATCAAAATACCAACAGCCAGTATTGGGATAATTATTTTTTTCTTCATGATGTTTCCTTTTGCGCTTTTTGTTTCTGTCGTCGAAGCAAACGACGGATGACCAAAATAACGATAATGACTAATAAAAACAATGGCCACAGATATAGGATTCCCAGGAAGAAGACCGAAACTCCATCCCATCCCCCCTTAAGGGCGTTCTTCATTTTTTGGCCGTAAGAAACCGTTACTCCGGTTTCTGAAGTGAGTTTGTAGAACTCGATCGAAATAGTACTCAAAGAAACCCGGCTCTCCAGGTAATTCAAACGGCCTTGTTTGGCCTCAATCTCCTCACGAATGTTAGAAAGCTCGCGCTCTATTTCCAGCATTTCCTTGACGTTTTTAGCCTTGCTAAGCAATTCCAGGTAGCGTTTTTCAAGCTCTCTTTTCGCCTTCAGACGGGCTTCCAGGTCCACAAACTCTTCGGTAACGTCCTGTCGCGAAATGTCCTTGAGGTCGAAGTAAGCCACTCCTTCAGAAACCCCATCGATAAAAGCCTGGAATTGGTCGGTGGGGACACGAACGGTCATACTTCGAAACAACCGATTGTAACTTTTTCCCGAGTTGTCATTTTGAATGAACCCCTTGTGAATTTTAGCGAGCTCCACGATCCGCAGATGGGTCGCTTCAGGCTCCTTGGTCTCAAAGCTAAGCCGGGCGTTTTTGATGATTTTCTGCTCCTGCTGGGCAACAATAGCGCCGTCATCTATTACAGGAACCTCGAGTGCCAAAGACTCTTCGAGCTCATAATCGGCAGAAGGAGCAGTTGTTATAACTCCCAACTTATTGCTTTCCTTATTTCCTCCGTTGGAACACGCAAGAGCGATTCCCAGAAGTAAAATGCTTAAAATTTTCATGCTATTTTCTCATTTAGCAGTTGCTTCATGGAGGAAATTACGTGTGCATACTGCGGTTTATCTTTACTAATATATAAAAACAGAAGCGCAAATTTTGGGCCGTTATTGTGGCTTAACAAATGTTTATGAAGCCTGTAGGCCTCTCGCATCTGCCGTTTAATGCGGTTACGGGCCACGGCCAACTTGAATGATCTTTTGGGGACAGCAAATGTTGCCTGATGAAATTGCGCATCAGCCAGCGGAAGAAAGAATACTTTTACTGGAAAACTTGAAACCGATTTTCCTTCTGAAAATAATCGCTCAATCAGCTTGCGGCTTTTTAGTTTTTCCTCCTTCTGAAATCGATACTTCATGCGGTAAATGTAGCTTTTTTGGGCGTTCCCTAAAGTAAAAGCTGAGCTTTACTTTAGGGGCGGGCCGTACGCTGTATCCGTGAGGCGGTGTTAAACAAAGTGCAGGGTGGTTCACCTCACCTCACGGGATGTCGCTTCCACCCCTAACGCAAGAACCCCGCTTCTAGTGAAGCAGGGTTCAGCTATTTCATTCAAACAGTGACTATAGATCTACACTGTAAATATTATTGTCTTCATTTATATCGGCCATTAGGCCTGAAGGATCGATCTCAACACGCTTTACCTTTTTACCAACAGGAACCTGAAGGTCATAGACGGGAGAGGCCCAGGCCCAATCCTTAACTACTGTGCGTTTAGCGCCTTCATCAGGTTTTTCGCCACGCATCATTTGTAATGGGATATAGAAAAGCTCTTCTGTCCCATCGGCGTAGCTCACCAAAAGATCGATGGGCATGGCCATGGCTCCAATTCGCTCCAGGGAGATGATTGCGCTATCGCCGGCACTCACATTGGAAATTGAATAGTCGATTGTTTTGGTAGTCTGGGTCCAATCCATCAAATACCAATCTAGCTCCAATCCGGAAACCTTTTCAGCTACTCGAATGAAATCGTTAGGTGTTGGGTGCTTAAAAGCCCATTCTTTAAAATAACGTTTGATGGTTTCCTGAAGATTTTCCTGCCCCATCACATATCCCAACTGGGCAACAAATACCCCGCCCTTATGATAGGCCGCCAGTCCCGAAGCGCGGTTGCTGTGGAACCGGTCTGCATGGGTGGTCTGCGGCTCTTCCGCACCACTCCCGGCCAGCATTCGATACCCGCGATACTGCCCACTGAACGGGTTTTCACGCACCTTTCCAGTGACCGCATCCAGGGCTAATTCACCTATATATTCTGCAAAACCTTCATCCATCCAGGGGTGTTTTCCCTCATTGTTCGCCAATAGGAAATGAAACCAACTGTGGGCTAATTCGTGAACAGTCACCCCTAAAAGACTGCCATATTTTCGTGTCCCGGTTATAAAGGTACACATGCCGTATTCCATTCCACCATCACCGGCCTGTATCACAGAATATTGCTTGTATGGATAATTGCCAATATGCTTGTTGAAATAAGCCATCACTTCCGCGGTTTGCGGCTGTAGCCTTTTCCAATTATCAATGATCTCGGGATCGTTCTTGTAATAAAAATTTAACTCTACACCATTAGGCCCGGGATAGGTATCGTGTATATAATCCGGATCGGCGGCCCAGGTGAAGTCGTGTACATTGGGGGCCACGAAGCGCCAGGTCTTTTTACCTCGCCGGGATACTGGTTCACCTTGCAAATAGCCCGTACCTCCAACCACATAGGATTTGTCGATGGAAATTTGAACGTCATAATCGCCCCAAACACCATAAAATTCCCTGTAAATATAGGGATCGGCATGCCATCCCTGGAAATCATATTCTGCAAGTTTTGGAAACCACTGGGCCATAGAAAGAGCAACACCTTCTCGGTTGTTGCGGCCGCTTCGTCTAATCTGAACAGGAACTTGTGCATCCCATTCCATGTCAAAAAGCGTACTTGCTCCCGGCAGGATTGGTATAGGTAAAAGCACCTCCAAAACAGTTCCAACGACTTCGTATTTTACATTTTGTCCGTCCTGGGTGAGCACGTTTGGTTTGATGTAACCTATTTCTGAGGGCGATAATTTTGAGATGCGGTCTCCTACACGCGGATCTGGATCCAAAACTGTCCTTGAACGAACATCCATTTCGCTACCTGGCTGAAAAGCATTGAAATATAGGTGGTAGAACACCTTATACAGGGTATCGGGAGAATTGTTCGTGTATGTAAGCCGTTGCTTTCCTTTGTATTGCCAGCTTTCAACATCCATGTCGATCTCGATCTTGTAATCGACTTTTTGCTGCCAGTAGGCTGTACTATTTTGAGCGGACATCGATAAGGACGATCCTATAACCGCAAGAAACCAGATTATTTTTTTCATGCCTATCGAGCCATTTTTGAGGCCATGATCAAAGCGTTATACATATTGACCATTTTACCCGATTTGGAGATATTTCCGAAGTTATTCTTTTGAGATTCATCACCTGCAAGGATCACGGGTGTCTTGGAACTCAAACCACTATTCATTAAAACTTGTTTTACCTGTTTTGCTGAAAGGCTTGGATATTGAGATCGAATCATAGCTGCCACACCCGCGACTGCCGGAGCCGCCATTGAAGTTCCCTGTAAAAACTCATAGGTATTCAATGGGGTAGTAGACCAGATCTTAACCCCTGGCGCGAATACATCGACATTCGATTTTCCAAAGTTGGAAAAATTTGCAACCATTTCGCTGCCGTAGTCGTAATTCAGCGCACCAATAGTAATAAAGTTGTCTGCTACTTCTGGCCCGGTTTTCTGTTGATCGTTGGGATACACCTCGATACCATCCAGGTCGAACCCTTCATTTCCGGCGGCATTCACAATGAGAACGTCTTTTTTAGCGGCGTACTTGATCGCATCCCAAACCCATTCCGGGTGAGGGGAATAGTACTTTCCAAAACTGGTATTGATCACTTTAGCGCCGTTGTCCACCGCATAACGAATGGCAAGTGCGATGTCTTTATCGTATTCGTCCCCATCGGGTACTGCACGCACCACCATGATCTGAACATTGTTTGCAACACCATTCATTCCAACGCCATTTCCTCTCTTTGCCGCAATGATGCCCGCTACATGAGTACCGTGCTGTGCATCTTTTTTCTCAGGATCCGGGCCGTCGACGTCACCATTACCATAGTATTTTGAACTGAAATCATCCGGATCATCATTCAACTTGGCGCGAAAATCTTCTTCTAAGTTAAAGTGAGTCGTCAATCGTCCTTTGTAATAATCGATACCGCCATTCAGTTGCTTGATGACCTCAGGGACTGTGCTTCCAAAATTGAGCATCTGGCTCAACATTCCTATTTGCTGTTGCTCAGTAGAATTTGGGTTGGCAATCCCCGCCAAATCTTTTTGGGTGTAATCTTCTTTGCCCAGTTTCTTTGTCATTGCCTGGTGAGCAGGTGTTACCTGGCTAAGGATTTGCTCATAACGAGCAACAACTCCATTGGCTTCGGCGACTTTCTGGGCATATTCTGCCTTCGCTTTTTGATACAGTTCGTAGTCTGCCCGGTCTACCGAACTAATAGCCGATTCGCTTTTTCCTTCAAACTTAGGCCCAAGCTTCTTCATGTAACGAACAAACTCCATGTTTTCTGCAACAACGTCGCCCAGGAAATTCCAGCCATGAACGTCATCCACATAGCCGTTTTTGTCATCATCTTTACCATTGTTGGGAACTTCATCCTTGTTGATCCAAATCACATCTTTCAAGTCTTCGTGCTCGATATCGATACCGCTGTCGATCACTCCAACGATGACGGCTTGTCCCTTTTTGCCTTTAATTATCTCGGCATAAGCTTTATCTACACTCATACCAGGGATGGTATCTGTCAATAGATCGGCTGCTGCCCAAGTCTTTAATTCTTCATCACTCAGCGCCCCTGCTTTTAAGGGGAGGGCATCAATATTTTCTACCGGAGTAGATACAATTGGGGCCACTCCGCCTCCACAGCTCATCAAAAAGGCTGCTGCTAATACTACCAATAAGTAGGTTCTCAAATTCTTCATCGTATACATTTTAATTAAATAATTCGTCAAATGTAAAGCATTCATCAAGGCGAACTCCCTTTTCAGTGTGCTTTACGGTTATAATTTGGTTGTGAGCGTCATGCTCAAGGAACAAATAATAGTTGTGGTCTGCTGCTGCGTTCAGAAATTTTTCTTTCTCAGGAAGCGTAAGCAGAGGCCGGGTATCGTAACCCATCACATAGGGCACGGGTAAATGGCCTGCTGTAGGAAGCAGATCGGCCATGAAAACTACGGTTTTACCTTTATACTTTATATGTGGGATCATTTGTTTTTCGGTGTGACCATCTACAAAGAAAATGCCGAAATTTAGCTCATCTGCTTCGGTGTAGTCTGAAACCGGATCTTTCACAAATTTCAATTGACCGCTTTCTTCCATTGGAAGAATATTCTCCGGCAGAAAGGAAGCGCGCTCCCTTCTATTGGGCTGTGTAGCCCATTTCCAATGCCGTTCATTACTCCAAAAAACAGCATTTTTAAACGCCGGTTCATAGCCTGTTCGGTCTTTATTCCATTGTACACTCCCTCCGCAGTGATCGAAGTGTAAGTGAGTCAAGAATACATCGGTAATATCATCTCTATGAAAACCAGACTTGGCCAAGGAATCATCCAGGTTAAAATTTCCCCAGGGATAATAATATCCGAAGAATTTTTCAGTTTGTTTGTCTCCCATACCGTTGTCAATTAGTATGACCCGGTTGCCATCTTCTATAAGCAAACAGCGGGCCGCAATATCGATCATATTATGCTCATCGGCTGGATTGGTTCTTGACCAAAGTGTTTTGGGAACAACTCCAAACATGGCACCACCATCCAATTTAAAATTTCCGGCTTCTATGGGGTACAAATTCATAGCGGGCGCAAAATACGAAAAGGCGCCGGAATTGTTAAGAACTTAAGTTATAATTAAGAAAATTAGGAGGGAGATTTCTATTTTACCACCTCTCGAAGCCGCTTCCCAAAATCGTAAAGTGCTTTGATCTCTTTTACACCGGCAAGACGCTCCTTACTGAACACCAGGAGGCCTGTGCCGTTCGATTCGACGTGATAATAGGGGTTGCTTTCAAAAAAATGAACCAAATCGTCATCGAAAAAACGCTTGATGGCGGCTTCATCTTCACCCAATAAATAGAATCTTTTCGAAAAATCACTGTGGTTCTCAATGGGGATATCCTTGAATCCCGCAAAGGCATACACGCGCTCCAGAAATCCTTCACGGTCAAGGGTAAACTCCGGAATTTCATGATTCAATTTAATATGGAGCATCGTCGTTCGCACTTTTTCCTTGGCAATAAATTCCCCTTCCGAATAATTGATATCGAATAAGCGGAAAGTATTCTCGGTGTTAAACAAGCGATTGTAAATAGATTCGATCTTCTTGGTTTGAAAGTATCGAAAAGAATCCAGGAAATGAACATTTTCAGTCTGCTCAGATTCGTAATGTAGCTGGTAATCATCTGCGATCTCCTGCAAGGTAGTTTGTCGGTTCGTTAAGTTGATGTGTAGCAACCCCAGCCCGGGGATGACCCTCCTTAGCGCGAAAGGATGTTTGGAGTCTGCCCCATGTAGATCCAGTCCAATTACTTCGAAATGCCCACCTCGCTTTAGAAAAAGATCCTGGTAACCGTTTAAATTTTCCATTACCGTATGATCGACAAATTCACACAACGAAAAATCGACCACTACATCCCGGTCTTCGGGAATGGCGTCGAGCTTTTCCTTCAATTTATAAAAATTCAGAAAGCTGCAAAAATGCTTTACACTTACATAATAATTATCATCACTTGTATCCTCACGATACATAAGCACGTTGGGTTTTAAAAAATTTCTCAAGAAAAGCCCCAGGTTGCGGTTGATGATGATATGTATGATAAAAGTTATAAAAACACCGGCGACAATTCCACTGATCAGGTCCACGAAAAGAGTGACAAGCAAGGTGGTGAAGAAGATTAACAGCTGCTCCTTTCCCACCGAGAATATCTTCCGAATTAGGTTGGGAGAGGCTAATTTATAACCCGTATATACCAGGATAGCCATAAGAGCCGGTAAAGGGATGCGCGTTAACTGGGTGCTGAAAAGCACGATGAATATCACCAGGAACATGGCGTGAGCGAAGTTCGAGAAACGGTTTGTTCCTCCGTTATTCACATTCACCGAGCTTCGAGCGATCACGGTAACCACATTGAGTCCACCTAAGAATCCACTGCCCACGGTCGCCAGACCAAGGGCTTTTAGATCCCTATTCACATTCGACCTTCGTTTTTGAGGATCTAACTTGTCTACTGCCTTGATGCTTAAGAGCGATTCTATGCTCGCGATCAGTGTGAGTGCTATTACACTAGTCCAAAACGGCAATCCCCGCATATAGCCGAATTCCGGGGTGGGTAATTGGGAAATGATCTCCTGGACGGTTGGAATTCCAGAGAGCATATAATCCGGATGTATCGGGTTTGGCTGTTGTGCAACCAGTTCGAAATAATAACTCAGGCTCACCGAGATCAGTACGATCCACATGGGCGCAGGAATCAATTGTAGGTATTTATTCCGAATCCTTGGATAGAAGAGCATGATAGCCAACGAAACTATACCGGCGATAGCGGCATAAACAAAGCCCATGTTTTCATAGCTGAAAATGCCTAAAATGGTGGATGGAATCTCCAATAGGTAATCGATGCTGCTTTCCAGCGAAATCTTATTTCCCAGCATGATATGAAATTGCTTGCCCAAGATGATAAGGCCTATAGCGGCCAACATGCCTTGGATGGCAGAGGACGGGAAAAAGTCGGCGAGTTTTCCCATTCGGAAAAAACCCAATAGCAAGACCAAAACACCCGAGCAAATAACAGCGGCATATGCTCCTTCTAGGCCTAAAGTGGTCACCGCCACAAGCAGTACCCCTACCAGCCCATTACCCGGCCCGGTGATGGTTACATGACTCCCTCCAAGAAGTGATACTAAAACACCGCCAACGATGGCAGTAATTACCCCGGAAATGGGCGGGGCATCACTCGCCATGGCAAGACCCAGACAAAGCGGTAATGCGATAAGGCTCACCACGAATCCTGAAAACACATTCTTGGGAAGTGCCTTGAGAAACAATGATATATTACTTGGGCGTCGGTTCACTGAACTATAAGTACATCGGTGGGTAGCTCGGCGAGTATATGTTCAATGTCGTGAGGAAAGAGACGGTCCCAGAACCCAACTTTCCCCGGGGCGTTCATCACAAGGAGATCGGCCCTAACAACTTGCGCATAGTGACCTATGGAGTAACCTCTTCTCCCAAATATAGGTTGGGTTTTTACACTGAGCTGGCTTTTATGTTCCTCAGGAATTTCTTCGAGGATCAACCGGATCCTATTGTCTTCTCTTCTGCGGAGTTTCTCCTTCATGATGGCTGCTTTCCGAAGGCTTCGGTCATCTTCAACCTTTACTGCTACCTCCTGTTGTGCTATCTCCTCGACGATGGTGAGTTGCTCACTTTTTAACGCATGACCAACGAAAAAAGCAGCCTCAATAGCATGCCGGGTACGCTCATCCCGCAGGCCATTCACGACTATATGCTTGCAAGCTATTCGCTCGATGGAGGGGTTGATAAGCAGCAAAACGGAGCACAGTGACTTACGGGTAATCTTCCTGGCAATCGAACCCACATAGTACGTAAGGAAATTTTCGCGTTGCACAGCTCCCAGGATAAGGAGATCAACACGACTTTTTATTACAATCTTCAAAATAACTTCAACCGGATCACCAGGCTGAAAGACCAGTTCATAATCAAGCCTATTGGCTATAAAAGGCCCAAGAATTTCAATAATGGTGGTGTTCTTCTCCTCTGAATACTCCCCCACATGGACTAAAAGTAGCTTTGAACCAAAAAATTGTGAAAGACGAGCCGCTTCGTACAGGTTCGCCTTTAAGTTTGGGGAAAAAGCGACTCCAATTGCAATAGTTTTGAAGGGATTTCGTGTCAATGGCCTGGCAAAAAATGGTTGGATTTGAAAGATAGCAAAATTTTAAGCATGGAAAAATTGCAGAAATAAATAATATAACCAACAAGCAAGACAGTCTGGACAATTCTTGTAATTTTGGAAAAATTATTATGATATGGTTGAATTAGCAGGGATAATCATACTTGGCATACTTGCCCAATGGGTGGCGTGGAGGTTGAAAATACCCGCGATCCTACCACTCATTCTCATTGGCCTACTGGTAGGTCCCTTCGCCGCCGAATACCTCAGCGAAGATGGCACCAAATGGATAGAGCCTATGTGGGATGGATCCAAGGGACTCTTTGCGGGCGAAAGTTTGTTTTATTTCGTTTCACTTGCCATCAGTATTATTCTTTTTGAAGGCGGCCTTACACTGAAGTTGTCGGAAATCAAGAATGTAGGCCCCGTGATCACCAAACTAATTACCCTAGGCTCCCTGGTGACTTTCATTGGGGCGGCCGTGGCAGCTCATTTTGTATTCAACCTCTCCTGGGAGATCTCATTTCTCTTTTCAGCCCTGATCATCGTTACAGGGCCAACGGTAATTACCCCTATTTTGAGGAACATCCCGCTTAAAAAGGATGTTTCGGCCGTTTTAAAGTGGGAAGGAATTCTCATCGACCCTATTGGAGCCTTGGTGGCCGTTTTGGTTTTTGAATTTATCTCTGTAGATGCCGGAGGTGAATTCACCAAGACTGCATTTATTGAGTTCGGGAAAATTGTCCTCTTTGGAACCACCTTCGGATTTACTTTTGCTCATGCTATGAATTTCATTATCGTCCGAAAATGGATCCCGCATTATCTGCTGAATGTTTTCGCCCTGGCCGCAGTGCTGGGGGTTTTTGTACTTTCCGATGCATTCGCTCACGAATCGGGACTCCTTGCAGTTGTGGTTATGGGGATGGTATTGGGCAATACAAACTCCGGATACCTCAAAGAGCTGCTTTACTTCAAGGAATCGTTAAGCGTGTTGCTTATCTCCATCCTGTTTATCGTGTTGGCCGCGAACATAAATTTTGAAGAACTATTACTTATTAAAAGCTGGAAAACCGCCATTCTTTTTGCGATCGTGATCTTTCTTATTCGACCCATAGGTGTCTTTTTAAGCACCAGCAGATCTCCTTTGAAGCTCAATGAAAAATTGTTTATAAGCTGGGTAGGACCCCGAGGGATCGTTGCTGCCGGGATAGCCTCACTTTTCGGAACGAAGCTTGCGATAAAAGGGGTTCCGGGCGCTGAATACATCACCCCACTCGTATTTGCCGTAGTGCTCATTACCGTTTTACTGAATGCAACTACCGCTCGCTACTTTGCAAAGATCGTTGGCGTATTTTTGAAAGAATCTGAAGGTGTATTAATCATAGGGGCGTCTAAATTTCCCAGGATCGTAGCGAGTTATTTGAACGACAACAACCGCAGGGTGGTACTTATAGATAGTAACGAGAACAACATTCAAAAAGCGACTGAAATGGGGCTCGAAGCCTTCAGTGCAAATATCTATTCAGACACCCTGGAGGATAATGTAGAATTAAGCGATATTGGCTATTTGATGTCTTTGACGGCCAATTCAGAGATCAATAAATATGTGTTAAACAAATTTAAAAAGCAGTTTGGCGAAAATGGAGCGTTTCGATTGATCACTTCCGAGGAAATGAAAAACCCAAACAATAATCCACAGCAAGGGCTGTTTTCACATATAGACGATTTTGCATCCATCGATAAGGTGGCGAATCAAAACCCCAGCATACAGGAGATAGAATTGAACGGAAAGGAGCATTACGACAAACTCATCGATACTACCAATCGAAATAAGGAAAGTGTTCCGCTTTTTATCAAGGATGCTGAAGGAGTGCTACAAATTATCTCTTCCTACAATAAGGAAGCGGTGCAAATTCAAAAAGGCAGTAAATTGGTTTACCTGGGAACTCCCCTGGAGCCTAAAATTGAAAGTTTGGAAACATAATGCGACAATACTTGAAGCCTATTCTACTAATGCTGGTTCTATGTACCGCTACTCTTAGCTGTAAAAAGGACGATGCCCGGGTTTGTACTACCTGTAGCAGCGATATCACTCCAACTTTTCAACTTTGCCGGGAGAGCAACGGCAATGCCTCGGTAAATGGTGAGGATACAGGGACCGATTACGATCTTTATTTGGATGACCTAGAGGCCACGGGAACGAATTGTGGCGGTTAATTACTAGGCGCTTATAACATGTAACTCGGTAAATTCCTTATCGATCAACAAGGTATTATCTCCGTTTACTTTCGCTTCTTCAAAGGGAATTTCTTCGTTGTCGATCTCGATGGTCGCGATCTCGAATGGAATACCCTTTAATTTGAGACGGAACTTGGTGTAGGTCGTCTCGTATTTCCCTGATTTGTGTTGCTGAATAATAAGTTCACCAGATTTACCCGTTAGTTTGAAGCTTCGGTGACTATACCTTCCTTTTGTATAATCGTAACCGTCATGGGCATCTTCATAAAGCACTGATGTTTCCTTGCCCTTCTTATAGTAAACATTCAGTGTAAGCTCGTCAAATTCTTTCTCTCCAACAAATTGCTGTACAGGGTATTTTGGGATGATGGCACCTTCTTTTACAAAAACCGGCATGCTGTCAATATCGGCATCCACCCACATTTCTTTTCCCCCAGCAACGACTTCGTCTGTCCAGTAGTTGTACCAGTTACCCCGAGGCATATACAAACGTCTACCCTTCGAATTAGGCAAGATAATTGGACAAACGAAAATCTTGTCGCCAAATATGAATTCGTCGGTTCGGAAGTGAGTTTGATAGTCTTCCTGATCATATAAAACCAATGACTTAAGGATTGGAATCCCATCTTTGTGGTTCAGCCAAAAAGCCGTGTACAGATAGGGTAGTAATTGATAACGAAGCTCGATGAATTTTTTAACGATGGCCGTGATGTCATCTCCGAACATCCAGGGTTCTTGCTCTCCATGATCTCCCGAAGAATGGGTTCTGCAGAATGGATGAAACACACCCAACTGGATCCAGCGCGCGTACAGTTCTCCGTTGGGTTGCTCGGCAAAACCGCCTATATCACTGCCAACAAAGGAAAAACCGGACATAGCCATGCGCTGTGCCTGTACATTTGCGATCCAGAGATGTTCCCAGGAAGCGACATTGTCGCCAGTCCAGGTCGAAGAATAGCGCTGGGTTCCGGAATAAGCGGCTCGAGTGATCACAAAAGGCCTTTTTGGAAAAGCGAATTTTTTCAATCCCTGGTAGGTAGCCCGGGCCATCTGCATTCCGTAGATATTATGTGCCTTGCGATGGCTGCAAGGATTTCCTTCATAATGATGCCGGACATCGTCTGGAAATGTTTTATTGGGAACTTCCATTACTGCAGGCTCGTTCATATCGTTCCAAACACCCTTCACGCCGATCTCCTCGATCAATTCACGAAACAGATCCGACCACCATTCTCGCACATCGGGATTGGTAAAATCTGGGAAGTAACATTCCCCCGGCCAAACTTTACCCTTCATGTACGGGCCATCGGCTCTTTTACAGAAATAATCTTTTTCCAAAGCTTCCTTAAAAACCGAATAGTCCTTGTCTATTTTTATACCCGGATCTATAATGACCACGGTTTTGAAGCCATCATCCGAAAGCTCTTTTACCATCCTTTTGGGATCGGGAAAATGATCTTTATTCCATGTAAAGCATCGAAACCCATCCATATAATCGATGTCGAGATAGATGGCGTCGCACGGAATTTCCAGTTCTCTGAATTTCGCAGTTACTTCCTTCACTTTGGATTCGGGATAGTAGCTCCATTTACATTGATGATAACCAAGGGCCCACATAGGTGGTAATTGGTGTGGCTTCCCTGTTAGGTCTGTATAATTGGCCACCACGTCCGTCATCTCAGGGCCATAGATAAAGTAATAGTTCATCTCACCGCCTAGTGCCCAAAAACTGGTCACGTTCATTCGCTCGTGGGCAAAATCGAAATAGGAACGAAATGTATTGTCGAAGAAAATTCCGTAAGCTTTATTCTTGGTAAGCCCTGTGTAGAAAGGAATGGTTTTATAGATGGGGTCTGTACCCTTTCCGTAGGCATAAGCATCGGTCACCCAATTTTCAAATCGACGGCCTTTTAAGTTGAGGTGAACGGGCTTGTCTCCCAGGCCATAGAAACTCTCGCCATCCAGGGTTGTTTTGCTCATTTTCACAACATTCCCGCCAAACTCATAGCTTTCCTCCCAATGGAAGCCAAGCTCATCCTGGTTGATCAACGCTCCATCGTTAGCATCGAATAAGGAGACTTTCAGGGTTTTCTTATTCACCTTACAGATCAATCGCTTTGTGGTGATCACATATTGATTTGCCTCCTCTTCAACTTCAAGTTCATTGTAGCCCGTTCGGGCATATTTTGTAATCGCATAGGAGAAATCCTTGTTGAAGTCGTTTGAAGTGGTGTATCGAAAACGAATTACACTATCGCGCAGCACAGTAAGCTGAAGCTCCACATCATTTTCTGTGCGGAAGTGTAAGGTGTCTATGTTTTTTTCGTACGATTTTATTTTGGAAGGAAACTGGTTTCCTTTATGTTCAAGTTCAGTATTGGTAATCATAAAATTTTCTGAATTGGAAGTGTAAACCTAAGAAAATATAAGGTCTTATAGCTTGATTTGTTTAGCAAAAATCAACAAGTCATTGTTAATAGAAATTTCATGGATCAGGCGATCTTAAAGACAGCCATCCCCAATGGAGGTAATGTAATGGCGGCTGAATGTGATTTTCCGTCTCTCGCGGTTTTTTTGATCTTGATGGATTTGGCATTGGACACACCGCTTCCGCCGTATTTTTTGTCATCACTATTGAACACAGGAACTAGCTTCCCTTTACGGGGAATGCCAATTTCGTAACCTTCCCGCACCACAGCAGTGAAGTTACAGATAACAACAAGATCGTTCTCGGCATCATGTCCTTTTCGAATGTAGGTGATCACCGAATTTTCACTATCGCCATAATTGATCCATTCGAAGCCTTCCTGGCTAAAGGCCTTTTCGTACAAGGCCGGAGAGTCGCGATACAACGCATTCAAATCTTTCATGTATGTCTGTACCCCCTGATGCGGTTCGTACTTCAGCAGGTACCAGTCCAATCCGGAAGCGAAGTTCCATTCACTGGATTGACCGAACTCTGAACCCATAAAAAGCAATTTGGTCCCCGGGTGGGTGAACATATAACCATACAATAGTCGCATATTGGCGAATCGTTGCCATTCATCCCCAGGCATTTTGCCCAAAATCGATCGTTTTCCGTAAACTACTTCATCATGAGAAAGGGGAAGCATGAAATTTTCAGAATAAGCATACGCCAGGCTAAAAGTAATATCGTTCTGATGGTGCTTGCGATAGATAGGATCCTTCGAAAAGTACTTCAGCGTATCATGCATCCAGCCCATCATCCACTTCATCCCAAATCCTAATCCGCCATGCTCCCTGGAGCGCGTTACACCCGAAAAAGCTGTCGATTCTTCGGCGATGGTTTGCACCCCGTCAAAATTCGAATAAACCGCTTCATTGAAGTCTTGCAGAAATGAGATGGCCGCCAGGTTTTCTCGTCCTCCATGCTCATTCGGATCCCACTCACCGTCATTACGGGAATAATCCAAATAGATCATCGAAGCTACGGCATCCACGCGTAAACCATCCACATGATAATTTTCTAACCAGAAAAAAGCGTTACTAATGAGGAATGAGCGCACTTCATTGCGTTCGTAATTAAAGATCAGGCTTTCCCAATCTGGATGATAGCCTTTTTTGGTGTCCGGATGCTCATACAAATGCGAACCGTCGAAAAACCCAAGTCCGTGTGCGTCCGACGGGAAGTGAGAGGGCACCCAGTCCAGTATTACCCCTATATCGTTTTGATGGAGAGTATCAATGAGTTTCATGAATTGCTGGGGGTTTCCAAAACGAGAGGTAGGCGCATAATAGCCCACCAATTGATAGCCCCAGGAAGGATCGTACGGATATTCCATGACAGGCATGAATTCAACGTGTGTAAAATTCATTTCTTTCACGTATTCCACCAATTCCTTAGCTAGTTGTTCGTATGAAAGGAAACTCTGACCATCTTCCCCTCTTTTCCAGGACCCCAAATGCAATTCATAGACCGAATAAGGCCTGTCCAGACTGTTTTTATCTTTACGATAGGACATCCAATCCTTGTCGCCCCACTTGTAGTTAGCAATATCCCAGATAATCGAGGCTGTTCTGGGAGGCTCCTCAAAGAACGTGGCATAGGGATCGATCTTTTCAGTAACAATGTTGTTGTTGTTGGAGTATATTTTGAATTTGTACCTGCTTCCATGTTCAACCCCGGGAATGAATCCTTCCCAGATCCCCGAGGAGTCCCATCGAACATTGAGCGGATGATCGTCTCCGTTCCAGAAATTGAAGTCGCCCATCACATTTACCTGTTTCGCCGAAGGAGCCCATACTGAAAAATAAACACCCCACACTCCATCAACCTCCAGGTAGTGCGCACCAAATTTCTCGTAAAGTTTGAAATGCTTCCCGGCGGTGAATAAATTAATATCAAAGTCGGTGAATAGACTGAAAGATTGTACGTTCGCCATATAGCTTAGATCTCGGAACCGTTTGGAATGACCGCATTTTTTTTAACAACTACGATTCCGTCTTTGATCACATAGGTGTCGGTTTCAACATCTTCCGAATGTTTACTACCATCGATCTTAACATCGTCCCCAATACAGCAGTTCTTGTCGAGGATGGCATTTTTTATAAAACAGCGGTCGCCAATTCCCATCGGAGTTTTAGATTGTTTCAGTGCCATATCGTCCAAATTTTGATATAGATCTCCCCCCATCATGTACGTACTGATAACTTCAGAATCATGACCAATTCGGGACCGAATCCCGATAACAGAATGTTCAATAGAAGCCGCGTTGATGAGACATCCTTCAGCGATCACAGCCCGGTTGAGCTTTGTGCCGGATATCTTGGTCGTTGGCAGGATCCGGGCACGCGTATAGATGCGATTCACATTATGGTACAGGTCAAAATCGGGGATATCATCGGTAAGGCCTAGGTTTGCATCGAAAAAAGAATCGATGTTCCCAATATCGGTCCAGTATCCTTCGAACTGGTAACTTAAGGTTTTGTGCTTATGAATGTTCTGCGGAATGATCTCCTTTCCAAAATCGATGGTTTCAGGATCGTTCATCAATTCGATCAATAGATCACGGTTGAAAATGTATATTCCCATGGACGCAAGGTGATTTCTCCCAGCCGCCTGCATGTCCTGACTTACTTGCGAGGTCCATTCCGGAAGCAGGTCCTCTCCTGGTTTTTCAATGAACGCGGTGATCTCATTCTCGTCATTGGTTTTCAGGATTCCGAAGGAAGTGGCCTCCCGGGCTGTAACTGGTAAGGTCGCGATACTGATCTTTGCGTCGGCATTCACGTGAGCCTGAAGCATATCATTTAAGTCCATTTGGTACAACTGATCTCCGGACAAAATCAAAGCATAATCGAAATCGTGGCGCAAGAAGTGATGCATACTTTGCCGAACGGCATCTGCCGTTCCCTGGAACCAGGTTTTGTTATCGGGGGTTTGTTCTGCAGCCAGTACATCCACAAATGCCGAACTGAAAAAGCTAAAATGATAGGTGTTCTTTATGTGCCTGTTCAAGGAGGCAGAGTTGAACTGTGTTAATACGAACATGCGTTTGATATCTGAATTAATGCAGTTCGAAATGGGAATATCAACGAGACGGTATTTTCCGGCGATGGGTACCGCGGGTTTTGACCGGGATTCTGTTAAAGGATATAACCTGGAGCCTTGTCCTCCACCTAAAATGATACCGAGTACTTTATCGTTGATCATAGTGTTTTATATTATCGATTCGTATAGTTCAATGTATTTCTGTGCTGAAGCATTCCACGAATGGTCTATTTTCATGATCTTCCTTCGGATCTTTCGAAAAGTCGCCTGGTCTTCATAAAGCCGAACTCCTCGTTCGACGGCATGACAAACCTCACCTACATTTACATAGTCGTGCCTAATTCCGAAACCCCCATCACCTACATCGATGACCGTATCTTTTAATCCACCTACACTGGATACAACAGGAATGGTACCATACCTCAAAGCATACATCTGGTTCAATCCGCAAGGTTCAACGCGCGATGGCATGAGCAGATAATCCGCACCCGCATAGATAATATGCGAAAGCTCTTCGTTATACCCTATGTAGCAATTATATGAACCACCATGCCAATCTTTAAGGTGGCGAAGTTGTTGCTCTACCCCGGAATGACCCGACCCTAATAAAAGTACTGAAATTTCGTGGGAGGATAATACATTCGAAAAGATTTCGGGAAAAAGATCTGCACCTTTTTCTCCCACTAACCTTCCAATGAAGGCGAACAGGGGCCTGGACGGATCCAGGCCGAATGTTTTACACAACCAGGCTTTGTTTGCCTTCTTTCCAGATTGCACTCGGCTATTGGGATAGTTTTGAATAAGATAGTGGTCTGTTTCAGGATTCCAAACTTCAGCATCAATGCCATTCAGAATACCCGAACATTTAGCACTTTCATTGCGTAGCAGGCTTTCCAAACCATTGGCTTTCAGTTTCAATTCTTCCATATAGCTTGGCGATACCGTATTAACTCTCCAGGCGCATTTAATCCCTGCCGCTAATGGGTTTATAGAATTATCCCACTCCAGGAATCCAAATTTTGAAGCCGGGAATTCGGGGAGGAGCGTAATTAGATCTTGTGAAAACCACCCCTGGTATTGAGCGTTATGAATAGTGAGTACAGTTGGTATATGAGCGAGACCGCTGAATGCTAAACAATGGGACACCATAAACGGTATCAGACCAGTGTGATGATCGTGACAATGAATTACATCCGGTTTTTGCGCATCTTGTGCTATCCAAGTAAGGGCGGCCACCTGGAATGCCAGAAACCGATTGGTGTCATAATCGGAATAGACCGAAGGGGTGAACAATAGCTCAGGGATATCTACAAGGTAGAGGTCATAACCCAATGAATTGTCCTTCAAGCTCAACAACCGAAAATCGAATTGCCTACCCACAATCACAGTGCCCGTGTAGACCTCTTCAAATTCGTTTTTTTGAGTGTAGGCATTGTTGTAGAACGGCATGATCACGCTGCTTTCGGCCCCAAGGTCGTTCTGATACTTGGGCAATGCCCCTACTACATCGGCAAGTCCGCCAACCTTGGCAATAGGGTAACATTCGGCTGAAAGGTGGGTTATTTTCATAAAAAAGTATTCGTATTGTTAAACATACAAAATAAATCTAATGCCTACATCCATGAGTAAGTATTAAAAATAAGAAGGGCACAATTATTCGTTGAGCTTGAGAACCGCCATGAAAGCCTCTTGTGGAATCTCAACATTTCCTACTTGGCGCATTCGCTTCTTTCCTTTCTTCTGCTTTTCAAGCAGCTTTCGTTTTCGCGAAATATCGCCACCGTAACATTTGGCAGTAACATCTTTCCGCAATGCTTTTACAGTTTCCCGCGAAATGATCTTAGCACCAATTGCTGCCTGGATGGGTATATCGAATTGCTGTCGAGGAATTAACTTGCGTAACTTCTCACACATCTTTTTACCAATTTCATAGGCATTGTCCTGGTGGAGTAACGCTGAAAGCGCATCTACCACGTTCCCGTTAAGCAGCACATCCACTTTAACCAGTTTCGACTCACGCATTCCAATAGGGGAATAATCGAAGGAGGCATAACCTCTTGACACAGTTTTTAACCGGTCGTAGAAGTCGAAAACGATCTCTGCAAGCGGCATGTCGAAATTAAGCTCAACTCGTTCGGTAGTAAGATATGTTTGATTCGTTATTTGACCCCGCTTTTCGATACATAAGGACATTACGGGGCCCACGTAGTCCGACTTGGTAATGATAGACGCTTTGATGTAAGGCTCTTCCATACGATTAAGCTTGGAGGGGTCTGGCATATCGCTGGGATTATTGACCAGAATGCATTCATCGGGTGCGGCGTTGGTATATGCGTGATATGAAACATTCGGTACTGTAGTTATCACGGTCATATCGAATTCTCGTTCCAATCGCTCCTGAATGATCTCAAGATGTAGCATCCCTAAAAAACCACATCGAAATCCAAATCCAAGCGCTGCCGAACTTTCGGGCTGGAATACAAGGGAAGCATCATTAAGCTGTAGCTTCTCCATGGAGGTACGCAGTTCTTCGTAGTCGTCTGTATCTACCGGGTAAATCCCTGCAAAAACCATGGGTTTTACATCTTCAAAGCCTTCCACCATGTTGGTAGTTGGATTTTTGGCGTCGGTAATGGTGTCTCCAACTTTTACCTCTTTGGCTTCTTTGATTCCTGTGATGAGGTAACCCACATCTCCGGTGTAGATGGTTTTCTTCGGAACTTGTTTCAACTTAAGTGTTCCCACTTCGTCGGCAAAATAGGTTTTACCGGTGGCCATGAATTTTATGTGCTGACCCTTGGAAATAGACCCATTGATCACTCGGAAATAAGTCTCCACTCCCCGGAACGGATTATACACCGAATCGAATATCAATGCCTGTAAGGATTGGTCTGGGTCGCCTTTCGGAGCAGGAATACGATCAATAATGGCAGTAAGGATCTCTCCTATCCCGGTCCCGGTTTTAGCACTGGCAGGGATCACTTCTTCCGGCTTGCAGCCCAACAGGTTCACAATATCGTCGGTTACCTCTTCTGGATTAGCAGAAGGTAAATCCACTTTGTTCAATACCGGAATGATCTCCAGGTCGTTTTCCAGGGCCAGATAAAGGTTCGAAATGGTTTGCGCCTGGATACTTTGAGCCGCATCAACCACCAGCAAAGCACCCTCACACGCAGCGATTGACCGGGATACTTCATACGAAAAGTCAACATGTCCGGGAGTGTCGATGAGGTTCAGGATATAATCCTGGCCTTCATGCGTATATTCCATTTGTATTGCATGACTTTTTATTGTAATTCCACGCTCCCGCTCGAGATCCATATTGTCCAACAATTGATCTTGCTGTTCACGTTCGGTCACCGAACCGGTAAAGTCCAAAAGCCGATCGGCCAGGGTACTTTTACCATGATCGATATGGGCGATGATGCAAAAATTGCGGATGTATTTCATAGTAATTTTTCCAAGGAGGCCCTTGTAAATTCTGCATTTGGGACTCGCTGCAAATATACTTTAAAAAGACAGTTTTTTACCTACAAATAGTACAATCGTCCCATTATGATTATTTTTGCGCAACAATGGCTTTGATAGGAGACATAGACGTAGGAACGTTTCCATTATTACTTGCACCCATGGAGGATGTGAGTGATCCTCCTTTCCGCGCACTTTGCAAAGAGCAGGGCGCAGATGTAGTATATACCGAATTTATCTCCAGTGAAGGACTTATCAGGGATGCGGCTAAGAGCGTCATGAAGCTTGACATCTATGAAAAGGAACGCCCGGTTGGAATTCAGATATTTGGCGCGGTGCTGGACTCCATGCTTCGAAGTGTCGAGATTGTTCAAGCCAGCGGACCGGATATCATTGATATCAACTTTGGTTGTCCGGTAAAAAAGGTAGTCAGTAAGGGTGCCGGGGCCGGAATATTGAAAGATATTGATCTCATGGTTTCATTGACCGAAGCGATGGTCAAGCATACAAAATTACCCGTCACCGTAAAAACTCGGTTGGGTTGGGACCACGATTCCATCAGGATCGTGGAAGTAGCCGAACGGCTTCAGGATGTGGGTTGCAAGGCGATCTCTATTCATGGAAGAACTCGGGCTCAAATGTATAAAGGGAACGCAGATTGGGCACCTATAGCAGCAGTAAAGGACAATGCGCGTATGCACATTCCCGTATTTGGAAACGGCGACGTGGACAGTCCGGAAAGAGCCCTGGAGATGCGGGACAAATATGGGCTGGACGGAGCCATGATAGGCAGGGCCAGTATTGGTTACCCTTGGTTCTTCCGGGAAGTGAAACATTATTTTGCCACGGGGGAGCATTGCGAACCACCCTCGATGGGTGAGCGTGTGGAAGCCGCCAGGCGCCATTTACAAATGGCCATTGACTGGAAGGGAGAACGGCTGGGGGTATTTGAAACCCGCCGGCATTACACCAACTACTTTAAGGGAATCCCAGATTTCAAACAATACCGAATGAAAATGGTAACCAGCGATGACTCGGCCAGCGTATTTGCAGCATTCGATGAGGTTTTAGAGAAGTTTGGAGATTACCAGTTTGTCTGAAACCAATCACGCAAGGAGCTTTTCGGTCACTCTAAGGGAAGCCATTTTAGCGGCGATCCAGCCCAGGCCACAGATCGTGGCAAAAACCAGCAGTAAATTCAAGAGTTTATATTTAACCGGATAGGGCAGGTTAGGCGTAATGGGCACAAATCCAAATTCCATTTGAAGTAAAACAGCGATAGAGCCCAAAAGCAATCCAACACTCACGCCTATTAAAGTCATGAGCATTCCGTTGTAAAAAAAGATCTTCCGGATCTCCTGGATCGTGAGCCCCATAAAATAAAGTGTACGAATGTTGCCACGCTTTTCAAGTATTACCATAATAATGGTTCCAGCCAGATTGAAAATGGCGATGGCCGCAATGAGACTCACAAACAAATAAGTAAACAGATTTTCCGAATTCAACATTTTGTACAAAGCATCGTTTTGTTGAATGCGTGTCTTTATGTTAATTTCTTCGGAAATAATTTCGGAAATGGAAGTAGCTATATCATTGGCCGATGCTTCTGGTTTTAACTTGAACTCCAGCGAAGTAACCTGGGTCGAATCGATTCCCAGTAAGTCACGGGCAAAACTTGCTTCAGAAAAAATATATTTACTATTCAACTCTTCATTGATCTCGTATACCCCCGAAGCTACTACCCTGCGCTTTGTAAAAGCTGAAGCCGGGTCGATCATATTCAATTGGCCTGTACCTGGTTTTGGAACGTAGATCTCCAATAATTTGCCATAATCGCGTGGCGGCAAGGAAAGTTTATTCGAAATTCCGAAACCGGTTACAACCTCGTCCATATTGGGCGCAAACCAGTCGCCAGTGAATAACAGGCTATCTACAGGAGTAATCTTTGGGTAATTGGCATCCACTCCTTTAATAGACGCCACCATATTCTTCCCATCATACTGAAGGAAAACCCGCTCTTCCACTATTTGAGAAACGGCCTCCACCTGATCTAGTTTCTTGAGACGTTCCCATTGAGCGGCATTCAAGGTTAGGGTTTTACCTTGGGCAGGTGTAATTTGAAGGTCACTGTCAAAGACATTGGTAAATTGCAGGGCAAAATCTTTTAGACCTGCAAATCCGGAAAGGACCACGAAGAGGGACATGGATCCAATGATAACCGCAACCACGGCTATACCCGAAATGATATTAACCGCATTCTTGTTGCTTTTGGAGAACAGATAACGTTTGGCGATATATAGCGGATACCTCAAGTGCTATTTCTTTTTCCTTTTATCCAGCAGGTTTGGGTCTTTGATAGGATCGTCTGTTCCCTTTACAGCCTTTTCAATTCGATTTATGTATTCCAATGAATCGTCATTGTAAAATTGAAGGTCTGGCATTCTCCTCAATTGATTCTTGGTTAGTTGAGCGATTCGATGCTTGATCTTTGGTTTGATGACATTGAGCTCCTTTACAATGATGTCAGCCTTGTCGGCCGGGAAAATACTGGTGTACACTTTCGCGAGTGAGAGATCTACGGTTACGGAAACTTTGGAGACCGAAACAATAATACCCGATTGCCCCGATTTCCGAAATTCGTTCTGGAGTTCGGATGCGAGGTCTTTTTGAAGAACCGCTGCGATTTTTTTTTGCCTGTTGCTTTCTGCCATACTGCAAAAATACTACAATTAAAAGTATTGGTTTTCACTGGGAACGCACCCTTTTTATTACTTTTGGAGTGGTGATAAACAGCCGGAATTCAGAAAAATATGAATAAGATCGAACACATAGGCATAGCCGTAAAAAACCTTGAGGCGGCAAATTCCGTATATAAAATACTGTTGAACAGCAATCCTTATAAAGAAGAGTATGTTGAATCGGAAGGAGTTACCACCTCATTCTTTAAAATAGGCGACAGTAAGATAGAGCTTTTGGAAGCCAATTCACCGGAGAGTCCAATAGCCAAGTTCATTGATAAAAGAGGAGAAGGAATTCACCATATCGCATTTAAAGTAGATGATATTCGAGCAGAAATAGATCGATTGGAGGGAGAAGGCTTCGTTGTGCTGAACCGGGAACCGAAAGCAGGAGCAGATAACAAGTGGGTTGCTTTTTTGCATCCAAAATCGTCCAATGGAGTCTTGGTTGAATTGTGTGAGGAGAGAAAAGAATAATTAGTTTTGTTAGACTCATAAAGTGTTTTACCTTTGGCAGCTGATTTTGGTCCCATAGCTCAGCTGGTTAGAGCACCTGACTCATAATCAGGGGGTCCTTGGTTCGAGCCCAAGTGGGACCACAATAAATTTTGAAATTAGCGTTTAATTAATATTCCGTTGTTCGCTGTTAATAGTAGTGAATTTTGACAAATTATAGACTATAAGTTTTTGATAATCAGAAACTTATCGAGAGCTCATTAGAGTTTACTCGTAGAAAATATTAATAAAATTAACCAGTAGATAATTTTTGGATAACTTCAATTTTTCTTTGAGGTTTAAAAAAAATTGTTACTTTAGCCCTTGAAAATGCGACCCCAAATCGTAACAATATTAGCCTTCGCACTAGTTTTGTTTAACAGTGCGACTATGCTTGGTCAGTCCTATACTGCTGACTCAGGCCCACCCCCTCCACCTCAAAGAACACCCCCAGAATTGTTTATCGACAGTAATATTTTGGTACTTATTTTGGCTGGAATGATCTATGGGGGCTTCGTTGCTTTCCGAAGAATGAAGGCTAAAAGTATCCTTGACTAAGTCTTTTCAGGTACTTTCCCACAACATCAAATTCTAGATTGACTTTGCTTCCTACTTCCAGGGATTTAAAATTTGTATGCTCGTAGGTGTAAGGAATAATAGCGACACTAAATTCCGATTCCCTGGAATCAACCACTGTTAAACTAACACCGTTAATGGTAATCGATCCTTTTTCGATGGTTATGTTACCGCTATTATGATCGTAAGCAAAGCGAAAGATCCAGCTTCCAGCAGTTTCTTCAATTTTCAGGCATTTCCCAATCTGGTCCACGTGCCCCTGAACAATATGACCGTCCAGGCGATCTCCCATTTTCATGGCGCGTTCCAAGTTGACCATGGCCCCAATTTGTAGTGAACCTAAATTGGATTTTTCGAGTGTCTCCTGAATGGCAGTCACCGTATAGCAACCATCTGCAATATCCACTACTGTAAGGCAGACCCCATCATGGGCGAGGCTCTGATCAACTTGCAGCTCGTTTGAAAGTGAACTTTCCACTGTAATATGAAGATTTCCTTTCTCCTTTTCCAGGGACGAAACTTTCCCCATAGTCTCTATAATTCCTGTAAACATGGATTCATTTGGTTACATTTGTTGAACAAAAATAACAATTAAAGCTGCAGCAACCAGCCTATGAACAAGAATGAAAAAATAATAGTTGGTATCTCCATTGGAGACTTAAATGGAATAGGGAGTGAAGTAGTTTTAAAAAGCTTCAAGGACAGCCGTATGCTGGATTTTTGCACCCCAGTTATTTTTGCTTCGGTCAAGGTAATGTCTTTCTTTAAAAAGTCTTATGAATTGGATATCAGCCTTCATGGAATTGACAGTTTGGATCGTATTGTTCATAAGAAGATCAATGTCTTGAATGTGTGGAAGGAGCCTGTAGATATCAATTTCGGGAAAGAGGACCCTGTCATGGGGGCCTATGCTATCAAATCGTTGGAAGCAGCTGTGAAGGCGTTGAAAGAAGAAAAGATCGATGTATTGGTCACCGCCCCCATTAACAAAAGTAATGTTCAGTCTGAGAGCTTCGCTTTCCCGGGCCATACAGATTATCTCGCACAAGAATTGGGGGGCGACAGCCTTATGTTCATGATCTCTGACGAGCTAAAGGTAGGACTGCTCACAGACCATGTGGCTGTTAAAGAAGTTTCCAATACCATTACCAGGGAGCTCATCGACAAGAAAATAATTACGGTACACAAGACTCTTATCGAAGATTTTGGCATTGTTAAGCCAAAGATCGCTGTTCTAGGGATAAACCCTCACACAGGTGATGGCGGGGTAATTGGCAACGAAGACGACGTTGTGCTGCGTCCCGCACTTGACAATATTAGGAATAACGGTAAATTGGTTATGGGGCCCTATGCCGCCGACAGTTTTTTTGGTTCGGGAAACTATAAACAATTTGACGCTGTGATCGCTTCCTACCACGATCAAGGATTGATCCCTTTTAAAACTTTGGCATTTGGCAGTGGGGTGAACTATACGGCTGGTTTGAATCGCATTAGGACTTCTCCAGACCATGGAACTGCCTATGATCTGGCAGGGCAGAATAAGGCAAATCCAAGCTCGTTCTCCCAGGCGATTTTTAGGGCGATTTCCATCTTCAAAAACAGGCGTGAACACGAGCTTTACTCGGAAAATCCTTTACGAACCAATCGAAAGAAAGCAGCCGTTAAAAAGAATTCCTAATTACATTCGGCGTATAAAATTATTTTCTATCTTTGCACCCGCCTTATTTACAAGGTGGATGCTTAAAATTTGGTGTGAAAATGAAGGAACAGCGAGATTTTACAATTCCTTTTGTAGGATTAAAGATTGGAATTCACACCTATAAGTTTGAAATTAACAATGCGTTCTTTGAAGATTTTGAGTATGACGAATTCAATAACACCAATGTTCATTTGGATGTCTTATTGGATAAGAAAGCTACCTTACTGGAATTTACCCTCGATTTTAAGGGGTTGGTCAATGTAAATTGTGACATTACTAACGAGCCTTATGATCAAGGCTTGAGTGGAACCTATCACTTTGTAGTTAAGTTTGGTGAAGCCTTCAACGATGAGAATGAAGATCTATTGATACTTCCTCATGGCAGCCATGAAGTGGATATTCGGCAATATATTTACGAATCCATAGTCTTAGCCATGCCGGCACGCCGGATACACCCGGGAGTGGCAGATGGTACATTACAAAGCGACATACTTGATAAACTCGAAGAATTAAGCCCAAAAGGCCAGGAAGACGAGGAAAATCGATCGACCGACCCCCGTTGGGACGACTTGAAAAAACTATTAACGGACAAATAATATAAATAATGGCACATCCTAAGAGAAAAATCTCGAAAACCAGAAGAGATAAGCGCAGAACTCATTATAAGGCCACAACACCTCAAATTGCGACTGACCCAACCACTGGCGAAGCGCATCTTTATCATAGAGCTCATTGGCACGAAGGAAAACTCTATTACAGAGGCCAGGTAGTAATTGATGCCACCGAAGAGGTAGAAGCTTAAAATAAGTTTACTTTAAAATCCTACTCTCATTGCTCAAATTGTAGCGCAATGGGAGTTTTTTATTAGCATTTTCTAAAATTCAAAAAAACTGATTTTTGGCCTGTTTTTGATTAAAAATTAGTAATTTTCACTCCTTTTCAATGCTTTTTGACCAATTTTGTTGATTTTTAATTCAACTATATGAGTAAAATAACAGCGGCGATTACAGCTGTTGGAGCCTATGTCCCGGAATACGTTCTCACGAATGAAATCCTGGAAACCATGGTAGATACCAACGACGAGTGGATCACCACCCGAACCGGGATAAAGGAACGACGAATTCTAAAGGACAAAGGCAAAGGGACCTCCTACCTCGCTATACAAGCAGCCAAAGACCTTCTTAAAAAGAGCAACACCAACCCGGAAGATATCGACATGGTAATCATGGCAACGGCAACGCCGGATATGCCTGTGGCGGTTACAGGAGTTTATGTAGCAACACAAATTGGTGCAGTTAATGCATTTTCTTACGACTTGGTCGCTGCCTGTTCCAGCTTTTTATTTGGGTTGTCTACAGCAGCGAGGTACATCGAGTCTGGAAAATACAAAAAAGTGCTTCTTATTGGTGCCGATAAAATGTCGTCCATCATCGATTATGAAGATCGTACTACATGTATCATCTTTGGTGATGGTGCCGGAGCAGTATTACTTGAGCCCAACACTGATGGCCTCGGAGTTCAGGACGAGATCTTGAGGACAGATGGCGTAGGGAGGCCACATTTAAAGATCGACGCAGGGGGGTCCATATTACCCGCAAGTGAAGAAACTGTAGCCAACAAACAACACTATGTGTTTCAGGACGGACGAACTGTGTTCAAATTTGCTGTTTCCAACATGGCGGACGTTAGCGCACGGATCATGGAGCGCAATGGTTTAAGTGGCGATGATGTTCAATGGTTGGTGCCCCACCAAGCAAATAAAAGAATCATTGACGCTACTGCGAATCGAATGAATTTACCAGAAGAGAAAGTCATGATGAATATTCATAAATACGGAAATACAACTTCCGCAACACTGCCGCTCTGTTTACATGATTATGAAAGTCTGTTAAAAAAAGGCGACAATATTATATTTGCAGCCTTTGGCGGTGGGTTTACCTGGGGCGCCCTTTATCTCAAATGGGCCTATAACGGAAAATAAAAGACCAATCAACAACAATCATATGGAATTAAAAGACATTCAAAACCTAATCAAGTTCGTGGCAAAATCGGGAGCCAGAGAAGTAAAGCTTGAAATGGAAGATGTGAAGATCACCATTCGAACCGGAGAAGGTGACAAGGGAGAAACTACTTACATCCAGCAATTACCGGCCATGACTCCTGCGGCAGCCCCGACAGCACCTGCTGCTGCTCCTGCTGAGCAAGCGCCGGCAGCACCGCCTGTCGAAAAACCGGCTGCTGAAGACGATTCGAATTATATCACGATTAAATCTCCTATCATTGGAACTTTTTATCGGAAACCTTCACCCGACAAGCCTGTATTCTTGGAAGTAGGTGATATGGTCGCAGTTGGAGATGTTCTTTGTATCATTGAAGCGATGAAGCTGTTCAATGAGATCGAGAGCGAAGTTTCAGGGAAGCTGGTAAAGGTATTGGTTGACGATTCCTCACCTGTGGAATTCGATCAACCGCTTTTCGTCATCGACCCATCATAACTTAAATCCCAGAAGCCTGGAAGAGTTGGTCATTTTTATGATGAATTCAAGGCCAATTTATATTTGAAATACTATGTTTAAAAAGATATTGATTGCAAATAGGGGTGAAATTGCCCTACGTGTCATTCGAACATGTAAGGAAATGGGAATTAAAACGGTTGCTGTTTATTCCACCGCGGATGCTGAGAGCCTGCATGTTCGCTTTGCCGATGAAGCGGTTTGTATAGGGCCGCCTCCGAGCAGCGAAAGTTATTTGAAGATATCAAATATTATAGCAGCTGCCGAAATCACCAATGCAGATGCCATACACCCCGGATATGGATTTCTTTCTGAAAACGCTAAATTTTCCAAGATCTGTGAAGAACATAATATCAAATTCATTGGTGCCTCGGCCGAGATGATCAATAAAATGGGGGATAAGGCTTCCGCAAAATCAACCATGTTAGCAGCCGGAGTTCCTTGTGTTCCCGGAAGTGAAGGTATAATTCCCGATTTTGAGACCTGCAAAAAAGTTGCCAAGGAAACCGGGTATCCGGTCATGCTTAAGGCGAGTGCCGGAGGTGGTGGAAAAGGAATGAGAGCTGTATGGGAAGAGGATGAATTGCAAGAGGCTTGGGAATCGGCCAGACAAGAAAGTAAGGCTGCCTTTGGCAATGACGATATGTATATGGAAAAACTCATCGAGGAACCCAGACATATCGAGATACAAATAGTGGGAGATAGCAGGGGAAAAGCCTGTCACCTCAGCGAACGGGATTGTTCGGTCCAGCGCAGACATCAAAAGCTCACCGAGGAAACCCCAAGCCCGTTCATGACCAAGGAATTGCGCGAGGCCATGGGAAAAGCAGCGGTGAAGGCGGCAGAATATATCAAGTATGAAGGTGCGGGCACCGTTGAATTCTTGGTGGATAAGCACCGGAATTTCTATTTTATGGAGATGAATACACGAATCCAGGTGGAACACCCCATCACCGAGCAGGTAGTGGACCACGACCTCATACGGGAGCAAATCCTGGTAGCCGCGGGAGTGCCTATCTCCGGAAAAAACTATTTTCCTTCTTTACACTCGATCGAATGCAGGATCAATGCAGAGGACCCCTATAATAATTTCAGGCCTTCACCCGGGAAGATAACCACTTTACACGCTCCTGGAGGGCATGGCGTTCGCTTAGATACCCATGTTTATGCGGGATATGTGATCCCGCCTAATTACGACTCCATGATCGCGAAATTGATCACCACAGCTCAGACACGCGAAGAGGCTATCTCAAAAATGAAGCGGGCCCTGGACGAATTTGTAATTGAAGGAATTAAAACGACCATTCCATTTCATCGTCAACTCATGGATGATCCGGCTTATGTGGAGGGAAATTACACCACTGCCTTCATGAACGACTGGAAAATGAAACCACAGTCTGAAGGTTCTTAAGCTGGAAAGAAAAACCAACTAAAAGCGCTGAATTCCAGTAATGATGCAAGATCTTTGGAGTTTGGCGCTTCTTTTTTGAACTTTACCATAGAATAAAGAGTTATGAACTTTTCGTATTGGGAACATAAAAGCTGGTTATCCCATATTGATTTCGCCATTGTGGGAAGCGGGATCGTTGGATTGAGCTGTGCTTTATCCCTTCGGAAGAAATACCCGAAAAGTACGATACGCGTCTTCGAACAAGGACTTCTACCCAGCGGCGCCAGCACGAAGAACGCTGGCTTTGCCTGCTTCGGAAGTGTCTCGGAGATCCTTGACGATCTTAAAACGCATTCTGAAGAAGAGGTAATCCAGTTAGTGAGAGAACGCGTTAAAGGTTTGCAACTGTTAAGAAACACCCTGGGCGATGAACTTCTGGACTACCAGGCCCACGGCGGGTATGAAGTTTTCACCAAAAATGATGAGGAATTATATGAAACATGCGTTTCAGAAATGAGTCGGATCAATAATTTAATAAAAGATGCGGTTTTTGACGAAAAAGAGGTGTTTTTGTTAAAAAAAGACCCCTTTTCCTTCAAAAATGTGCAAAAACAGCTAATTTTTAATCAATTTGAAGGTCAATTGGACACCGGTAAAATGATGTTAGGATTAATTCAAAAATGTGCAAAAAATGACATAATAATCCTGAATTCAGCCAAAATTAGCTCATTTGCGTGCAAAAATGATGAAATTTCGCTCATTTTGAATGATTTTCACGAACTAAGAACAAGAAAACTTTTTATAGCCACCAATGGTTTCGCGAACCGTATCATCGAGCAAGAAGTGAAGCCAGCAAGGGCACAGGTTCTTATTACCAAACCAATTAAAGATCTTCATTTGAAAGGAACTTTTCATTTGGATCGCGGTTACTACTATTTTCGTAATATCGACAACCGGGTTCTTTTGGGAGGAGGCCGCAATTTGGATTTTAAAGGGGAACAAACTACCCAGCTGGGCCTTACGCAGCTCATTCAGCATAAGTTAGAGGAACTTTTGCGTACAACAATACTGCCTAATACTGCGTTTGAAATAGAAAGCCGCTGGAGCGGTATCATGGGAGTTGGCGGACAAAAGAAGCCCATTGTAAAAGAATTGGATGCGAATGTCTATTGTGGCATTCGACTCGGTGGAATGGGAGTTGCCATTGGCAGCGCAGTAGGACAACAACTCGCACAACTAGCTTAAACTAAAAACTTGGATCGTAGAAGTTTGAAACCGCCGGTTTCTTCTTGTTGTGGTCTTATTTGAATCTGAAAATGCTCAAAAGAATTGCCAGGCGCATCTTCAAGCTATTGATTTGGTTTGTGGTCCTCACCGTAGTTTGGGTAGTGATCTATCGGTTTGTTCCGGTTCCATTTACCCCACTTATGGCCATTCGAGCATTTCAGGCAGAATCGAGTTACGATATTAAACACGATTGGATCGCGTTGGACCAAATTTCCGAAGAGATACAATTGGCCGTAATCTGTGCTGAAGACCAACGCTTCCTGGAACATTCAGGTTTCGACTACGAAGCCATAGAAAAGGCCATTTCATACAACAAGACAGGGGACAAAATTCGAGGAGCAAGTACAATTTCACAACAAACGGCCAAAAATGTATTCCTCTGGCCCGGGAGAAGCTGGCTTCGAAAAGGGCTGGAGGCCTATTTCACATTCCTTATTGAGAATTTGTGGAGCAAAGAACGCATTTTGGAGGTCTACCTCAACAGCATTGAAATGGGTGACGGAATTTATGGTGTTGAAGCAGCTGCGAACTATTGGTTCAATACCAAGGCCACACATCTTTCGCGTCACCAGGCCGCGGCTATTGCCAGCATACTGCCTAACCCAAGAAAATACAAGGCATCCCCGAGAACACCCTACCTTGAAAAAAGAAAACAGTGGGTGCTTACTCAAATGAATAATTACGGAGATCTAAATCTAGCCAAGAATGACTCCCACTGAACTAAAAGAAGCCTTGCTGCTCATGTGCTTCAAACATGTTAAGGATAGGAAGGAACGCATCCTTGAATCGATCACGGCCGTTGAAGATTCAATGAAAATGGAAGAGAAAAGTTCGGCGGGAGACAAGCATAATACCGGTCGGGCGATGCTTCAATTGCAGCGTGAAAACATTGGGATGCATCTTATGCAGGTTGAGAATATTGAGGCGATTCTGCATCGGGTTTCTATCTATTCTGCGAATGGGATGGTGAAATTAGGGAGCCTTGTTACCACAAAAACCGCTAATTATTTCCTCAGCATTTCTGCGGGAATGGTGAGTGTGAATGGCAGCAACTACATTTGTATTTCAGTGGGTTCGCCTATTGGGCAACTACTTATGGGAAAAAAGAAAGGAGATTCGTTTACTTTTAGTGGAAAGCATGTTGTAATAGATGACGTTCATTGATTCAAAAAAATGGGCCTCAAAAAATGCTGAGACCCACCTTACTAACTAAAAAATTAAACTATAAAACTACCTTTTGATCAATTTTATCGATCTTGTTCCTACTTCAGTGATGATATTCGCCAAGTAGATCCCAGACTCCAATGATTCATTACTGATACTTACAGAATTTGAGTCTACAACGATTCGTTCAACCAAGGCGCCCAGGACATTGTACAATTCTACATTCTGAATTATTTGGTTACCTGAACGTACATTCCACTCCGTTGTAGCTGGATTTGGATAAACCGATACGTCGATCAAAGCATTGTCATTCACTCCTAAATTAGGAGCAGTTACGACTACACTTCCTAATGTTCCTTCATCTGCCGGATTGGCATTAACGCCTGTAACTTTACACCCATACTGGACGAAAGCATCTTCCACGGGATCAACATCTGTAAAGACTACAGAAAAATTCTGTCCGCCAACAAGCGGGACAGTTTCTTCCTTCAATACGCTGAAATCTCCATTAAATACTTTGATAAAAGCAATAACTTCATATGCTCCGTCGATGGTGTTCGAATCCACGTACCCGTTAAAAGTTAGTTCTTCTCCAGCCAACGAATTGTCTTCCACATACGTATTCCCTTCAAAGATCTTATTTCCTTCTCCGGTTCCTTGATCCACCCAAAATGGGTCTGTTCCATCACCCCAGGCATTGAAATTAGGCTGCAAGGTTACAGTTCCTCCTCCTGCATCCACGACAGTTTTCAAGTCTGGAACTCCCCAGGCTTGTCCAAATACAAAAGCTCCTCCATTTGAAGGTAATTCAAATACATTCGCATATCCTAGAAATGCGGCATTAGCGTCAAATTCAACAGTGTTCTGTGCATTGCTGTAGAAACCTACTCCTACTAGCAATACGATAAATAAATACAACTTTTTCATTTTTATCAGATTTTAAGTGTTAACAGTTTTAAATTATTTTTTGATAATCTTATAGGTTCCAACATTTCCATTGACAGTCACTTTCATGATGTAAGCGCCAACAGCCAGTTGGGAAATATCCAATTGACCACTGGTGGCCTCAACGGCCTGGCTAGCTACTTGCTGTCCCAGGATGTTGTAAACCAATACCTGGTCGATCTGCTCTAAGGAGTTCATATTGATCACTCCGTCGGTTGGATTCGGATAATAGGTGAATCCTTCGATGGCGTTATCATTTACACCCAGGTTCTCTCCATCGATCTGGATATCGGTGATGCCATCATGGTTCACTACAAACACATAATAGGCTTGTCCGGCTACCGTTGGAACGATCGCATCGGTCTGTGGAACACACTGGTTACCTCCGGGGAAGTCAACCAGGGTTAGATCGGCCTCTGTGGCGTTCTCATCCGGTGCGGTGAAGAAGTTCACAAAGGTGGATCCTGCTGGAGAAACGATTGTCGCTGTTGCGAATCCATCGCCTTCAGGCACAAAGTTGTACCATACTCCTCGGGCTCCGTCGATATTACATCCTGCTGGATTTCCTGCCTCAAAGGTAGCAGCTGGCATAGCCACTGCCGGATCGGTATAAGGGAATCCAATCTCATCCACGTCGATCGAGTTGGCGATCATATCGTTGGGTGGTGGTACAGGAGCACAGGTAAGTGCCATGGAGAAGTTTCCAGTGTTGGAAGCAAATCCGTGTACCAAAATGTAATAGGTCGTTAGACCATCACCCTGCCATTGTACTTCAGACTGAAGTCCGCAGGTATCATCGTTATCGGTAACACAAACCAAGGCACCACAGTCTCCACTGTAAACAGTGATCTTACTGTCGTAGTCGGTTCC
>JABDNM010000228.1 GCA_013043825.1 Flavobacteriaceae bacterium | reverse complement strand
CGACCAGACTGCGTTCAATACCCCGTATCACAGAGGAAGCATGATAGATCATTTGATCCAGTGTAATTGGGAGTGTCGTTTCATGACCTGCCATGACATTGGATGCAGAATCCCCAACCAGGATCACATCGATCCCAGACCCGTCTACGATCTTTCCCATTGTATAATCATAGGCGGTAAGCATGGAGATCTTCTCTCCATTTTGCTTCATATCGACCAAGGTTTTCGTGGTGATTCGCTTGTATTCTTTTTTTGCTATGGACATAGGGTATCAAATTACGGCGTAAAAGTACTAATTTTGAAGTCAATCCTTTTAACACCACGCACATGAAACAGGCCGTAGTTCTCTTTTGCATTTTATTTAGCTCTTACTCAATAGGACAACAATCTTTTTCTGAAGAAGATGCCATAGCCATTATCGATACCTTCTTTGATGGATTTCATCAGGGGGATACCCTTAAAATGCGCTCTGTGATGCGTAAAGATATGGTGATGCAGACAGCCTTCTCCAATAAGGAAGGTAAACATATGATCCATGATGGATCGGCGATAGATTTGCTATCGGCCATTGCAGGTAGATCGGAAGACCAGAAGTGGGATGAACGCCTTTTGGATTATAGGGTTCAGATCGATGGGAACTTAGCACATGTTTGGACACCCTACGAATTTTGGTTCAATGACGACTTTAGTCATTGCGGGGCCAATGCGTTTACACTTGCGAAAACGGATAGCGGTTGGAAGATCATCCATTTAATCGACTCGCGACGACGAAGCAGTTGCGGCAAATAACTATTCGTATTGATATTTCCGGGAAGCTACCACTGTTCCGTAGCGCTCGTCCAGTACCGGGGCATTGTTGAATAAAATCTTGACCTGATTTTCCCAGTCACGGGCGATGTCGAAGTAGCTGGTATTCACTACCGACATGATCTCTCCACAATCATCGCACGTATGCTTGGCATACTCGAGGAAATAGTGGGCAAATTCGTGGAAAGCAACAATTTTAAGAATCTCTTCGTCCAGTTGGGCCATCCAGCTGATGTCTATGGCCACAACTTCGCCATTTTCATCGCGTCGAAGCATCCCAAGAGTGGAGGCATGCTCTGAAGTCGTGAGCGTGCTCACGATATCTATACTTTCAAGACGAAACAACTTGTCATGGTAGTCAACATTGTACTCCTTGCAAATATCCAGAAACTGGTTTAGCAGGGGTTGAAGACGGCCGTCTATCTGTACGTTTTGGGCATGCGCACAAACAGCCATGATCAGTAAAGCAGCAAGTAGGATTATTTTTCTCATAATCATGTAGGATTAAGATTTCGAGCAATTGCTAATAACATCGATTAACAGTAAATAAAAACGATAAAATACAAGAAATCGTATTTTTAATGTTAAAAAATTATATTTATAGTAAAATTCCTACAAAAATCATCAATAAATTTGCAAAGGATGGTTGAGAAGATGGCTGTGTTTAGATAATAACGGCCATTAGGTATTAAAATTCTGAAGCAAACTGAATTTTCACAAGATTTTATGAGTTAGCAATCGCTAATATTCACCTGTACGGCGAGTCCGCCTTCGCTGGTTTCCTTGTATTTATTGGCCATATCCTTTGCCGTTTCCCACATGGTTGCGATTACTTTGTCCAGGGGTATCTTCGTCTTTGTTGGATCGGTATCAAGTGCAAGTTCACAGGCGTTGATGGCTTTAATCGCGCCCATTGCATTGCGTTCTATGCAGGGAATTTGAACCAGACCGGCTATGGGATCGCAGGTCAAACCCAAATGGTGTTCCATGGCGATTTCGGAGGCTATTAATACCTGTTCCGGTGAACCACCCATCAATTCGGTAAGGGCGCCGGCTGCCATAGCCGATGATACACCAATTTCGGCCTGGCAACCACCCATGGCTGCCGAAATCGTTGCTCCTTTCTTGAACAAACTCCCAATTTCACTGGATACCAGTAAAAACTTTTGGATATCGTCCATATTTCCATCGTGGTTCTCGATCACCAGGTAATACATAAGTACCGCTGGGATCACGCCCGCACTTCCGTTGGTTGGTGCCGTCACTACTCTGCCCAAAGAGGCGTTCACTTCATTAACAGCCAGTGCGAAGCAGGAGACCCATTTAAGGATCTGTCTGAATTGTACCTTCGTATTTCGAATGGCCTTGATCCATTCATAGGCACTGGAATACTGGGCATCACCAATTAAACGCTCATGTATCTCGAAAGCGCGCCTTGTTACATTTAGTCCGCCGGGCAAAACCCCCTGTGTGTGACAACCCACGTACATGCTGTCCAGCATCACCTCCCAGATCGCTTTAAGACCTGTTTTAATCTCTTCGTCGGTTCGAAGTGACCGCTCATTTTCCATAACGATCTCGCTAACAGTGCGCTGTTCCTGTTTGCAATAGTCCATCAATTCGGTCGCTTTTTCTATGGGAAATGGAAAATGACTGAAGGCTTCGATCTTTTTCTTGGCTCGTTTACGTTCTTTCTGAACTACGAACCCTCCGCCAATTGAGTAGTAGGTAGCCGATTTTTTCGTACCGTCTTTCAAAATAGCATGGAAGGTCATTCCGTTAGGATGAAACTCTAGGAATTTCCGGTTGAACTTAATATCGGCTTTGGGATCGAAAGGAATGTTTTTTTCAGCGTTTAAATGAATGCTTCCTTCGGAACGAATTCGGTCCAATTGGGGTTGAATGTTCTCAATAGGAAAGGTTACCGGATCGGTTCCCATCAATCCCATCATCAATGCCGCATCGGTTGCATGGCCTTTACCGGTGAGGGAGAGGGATCCGTACAATTGAACATTTACGTGCTCCACTTGATCGAAATGCCCTTGTTCTTTCAGGGAATTGATCCATCGATTGGCAGCGCGCCATGGCCCCAGGGTATGTGAACTGGAAGGGCCGACGCCTATTTTTAACATGTCGAAAACACTGATGCTTTCCATGGACTGTATTTGATAGACAAATATAGTTTTCTAATGATTCCCACAGTATGAAGAGGGCGAATTTTATTGCCTTCTGTTAGCTAATAGAGGAGGGGGTTCCCCATTGAATGGATTCCACCTGCTGATGCTCTTAGCTCCCATCCCGGCAGCCTTGATCACGGCACGATCGCCATAGCGTTCCCGCATTTTGTCCATGGCCTGGTATAAATTGATGATCTTTTCATGGTCGTCGAAGAGGTCGATCTGCTGTCCGCCTTCCACCAAATGACTGAACCGAACCCCCACCAGTCGTACCAACATCCTGCGCTGGTAGAGTTTTTTGTAGATCTCCATCACTACAGGCAGTATCTTGTGATCGGCCGAGCTGTAGGGAATACGTTTCTGCTGGGTATAGGTCTGGAAATCGGAATAACGGATCTTGAAAGTGACGCAGGCGGTGAGTTTATTGCCTCGCCTCAGTTGGTAGATCAAATTCTCGGCCATGGCTATGATGATGCTTTCCAGTTTTTTCACATCGGTGGTATCGCGGTCGAAGGTGCGCTCGGTGGAAATGGATTTGCGTTCGGTGTATTGTACTACCGGACTGTTATCGATGCCGTTGGCCTTTTTCCAGATCACTTGTCCGTTTTTGCCAAATACCCTGGACATCATCTCGATGGGCATTTCCTGGATGGTCCTGATTCGCTTGATCCCCAGGTCGCATAATTGACGATAGGTAACTTTCCCCACCATGGGGATCTTGCTCACCGAAAGCGGGGAGAGAAAGGGTTTTTCGGTGCCGTGGAGGATGTGGATCTGGTTGTTGGGCTTGGCTTCTCCTGTGGCGATCTTGGAAACGGTCTTGTTGAGGGACAGCCCGAAAGAAATAGGCAGCCCGGTTTCTTTCATGATGCGGGCACGCAGTTCGGAGGCCAGTTTATGACAGCCAAAGAACTGGTCCATCCCGGTGAGGTCGATGTAAAATTCATCCACCGAAGTCTTCTCATAGAGGGGAACGCTTTCCTTGATGACATCGGTTACCATGTGGGAGAATTTGCTGTAGATCCCTGAATTCCCTCTCAAAATGATAGCTTCAGGGCATAGCTGTTTGGCCATTCGCATAGGCATGGCCGAATGGATCCCAAAACTCCTCGCCTCGTAACTACAGGAGGCTACGACCCCCCTATCGGAGGTGCCGCCAATAAGCACGGGTTTGCCTTCCAGCCGGCTGTCGAGCAGCCGTTCGCAGGACACGAAGAAGGTGTCCAGGTCCATATGGACGATATTGCGGTTGTTGTTCATTGTGGGTTGATGTCATTCAGAGCGAAGCGAAGAATCTATGAGATTCCTCGGTCATTGCATTCCCTCGGAATGACAAGGTTCTCGATACGATCCCGCTGCGCGGAATCACTCCCCGCCCGTAC
>JABDNM010000226.1 GCA_013043825.1 Flavobacteriaceae bacterium | reverse complement strand
TATTCCGCCTACCGTTCGGATATTTTCTAGGCCTTCCAGATTGATCAAGCCAGGCATATTTACCAAAGTTAAATTACCTAGCGTTCCTGAAAGACCACTTAGCCCGGATACTTGGGTGATAAGGGGTACATTTGAAAGCGCGATACCGGTATCATCTGTAACATTTACAAGCCCACCTAATCCATCAATATTTGTTAGAGCTGGATTGCTCGAAATATAAACATGAGGAGGATTGGAGTATCCTGTGGGTTGTATCAGCGTAGTAATTCCAGATAAGCCATCCACGTTTATCAAGGAGTTATTTCTGCGAATGGCAATACTGGTCATGGCTGAATCTACTGCCCCTAGTGCATCAATATTTGCTAACAAAACATTGTCATTGATATTAATACTGTCGAAAATAAAGCTAAGGTGGTGTAATCCATCCAGGTCTTCTAATTCAGTGGTATCATCTACCCATAGCCGCCCAATATATCTTAAGTTTTCCAAGGGGCTTAGATCTGTGATCAAATCTGTTGTGGTATTTTGAGGTTGTCGAATGACCAGATCCCCCGTGATCTTACAGTAATTATTAAGCCCAAACGCATTTATCTCAGATTGTGAGGTCAAAACAACATCACCATCAAAAATATTCATGGTACATTCATTGGTACTTGTAAATGAAATTTCATCACTGTAAGCCGTACCCACCCCATTGGTGGCAAATGCACGCACATAATATATGGTATTGAATTCAATAGGAAAGATTTCTGCAGTGAAATCTTCATCGCCCGAACCCTTGTTTGTTCTTTGGTCGTCGATGGTTGGATTAGGTGAGGTACTCCAACAAAGTCCTTTCAAGTCTATAGGAGAGCCTCCATTATCTACTATATCACCACCGGAATAGGCAATATCGCCTGATATATTGGAGATGGGATCAATGAAAATTGAAGCTAGATTTTGTTCTTCCGGATCTGGACTGTTGTTTTCATCCTTTTTACAACTTGCAACAATAAAAAATACAATGGTAGCTAGAAAGAGAGGTTTCATACTGGTTTGTGTTTTTGTTAATGGTTTCTACTTCCCATTGAACCACAATAAACATACCACCTAAATTAATCTAGTGAATAATTTTTTCAATCTAGTCGGAATTTATAAATGAAGAGTCAATACCAAGTCAAATTAGATCTCTCTGTTCAAATCCCAGGCTTCAAGATAATCGGCTACCCGTTTGACAAACTGCCCGCCCAAAGCTCCATTCACAACCCGGTGGTCGTAACTGTGTGAAAGGAACATCCTGTAGCGAATTCCAATAGCATCGCCTTGTGGAGTTTCTATAACTGCAGGTACTTTACGAATAGCCCCTAAAGCCAGGATACCCACCTGAGGCTGATTGATAATGGGGGTTCCCATCACGCTTCCAAAAGTTCCTACGTTGGTAACGGTATAGGTGCCACCCTGGATCTCGTCTGGTTTGAGTTTATTGTTTCTGGCGCGGTTCGCCAAATCGTTCACGGCCTTGCTCATCCCAACCAGGTTTAACTGATCGGCATTTTTGATCACAGGTACGATCAGGTTCCCATCGGCTAAAGCAGCCGCCATTCCCAGGTTTATATTTCTTTTCTTAATGATCTTGTCACCTTCCACCGAAATGTTCATCATAGGGAAATCCTTCAAGGCCTTGGCCACAGCTTCCATAAAGATGGGTGTAAAAGTAAGTTTCTCCCCTTCACGTTGCTCGTACGCGCTTTTTACCTTGTTACGCCAGTTCCAAACGTTGGTGACGTCACATTCCACGAAGGATTGTACATGTGCCGACGTCTGGGTGCTTTCTACCATGTGATGGGCGATGAGTTTCCCCATTCGGGTCATTTCAATGATCTCATCTTCCCCACTGAAAGCAATTGGTGTAACTGGTTTTGTAGGCTGAACAGGCTGAACTACACTTCTGTCTTCCTTCGCAACTGGTTTCGAAGAAATTTCAGCCTTCCCGGCCGACGACCGACTTGAGAGATAGGCGAGGATATCGTTCTTGGTAACACGGCCATCTTTGCCAGTTCCTGGCACAGAGTCTAGTTCACTTTGTGTGATACCTTCCTGGGCGGCGATATTTTTCACCAGTGGAGAGTAGAATCGATCCCCGCTGCTTTGCACTGCTGGTTCGATGACCTCACGCGCCTGTACC
>JABDNM010000224.1 GCA_013043825.1 Flavobacteriaceae bacterium | reverse complement strand
TTACTATCCTTTTCATGTTCTGGTCCCTTACGATCCTGCTCACCAACCTGGTTTCCAAAAACAGTGAACTAAACACCACCAATTCTATAGCAATATTGGGTAGCGCGGCCGTTGGAGCCCTTGCCTTCACTTTTACAGATAGCTTTTGGTTTTCGGCCGTGGAAGCCGAAGTCTATGCCGCAGCCGCCTGTCTTATGTCCATACTCTTTTATTGCGGACTGCGATGGGAACGGGAAATGTTCACCCCCCGAGGGGATCGTTGGCTCATCCTAATTGCTTTTATCATTGGCCTTTCATTTGGGATCCACTTCATGGGATTACTCACGATTCCTGCTATAGGTTTCTTGTATTTCTTCAGAAAATATAAAACTGTTACTACCAAGAATTTTATTATGGCCAACGTGGTAACCGTAGCTATCTTGCTCTTCATATTTAAGTTACTGCTGCCGGTTACTTTAAAACTTTTCAGTGCTTCGGAATTATTCTTCGTAAATAATGTAGGGCTGCCTTTTAATTCCGGTACCATCATTGCGGCCATAGCTTTTATCGCTCTATTTTATTTCGGACTGAAAAAAACAAAGAGCAATGGCGCCGTCATGGCCAATACCCTCATCCTTTGCACACTTTTCATTTTCATTGGTTTTTCCAGCTGGCTCATGTTACCCATTCGTGCAAACGCCGGAACGGTGATCAATGAAAATAACCCGAACAACGCCCGTGAACTCCTGGCGTACTACAACCGGGAACAATATCCTGAAACACATCTTTTCTATGGGCCTCAATTTACAGAAGCCTATGTAGGCCTGGATGCAGAAAACCCGTACAAAGACGATAAACCCAAATACGAAAAAGACCTTAAGGCGGGTAAATATGTGATCGTAAACGAATACCAAAATGCGAGCCAGAACACAGACGATGCCCAGAAAGCGATTCTTCCAAGGATGTGGAGTTTGGAACACAATGCCAATTACCTGGAGTTTATTGGTGGGATCGAGTTTGGCGTGAAACGGGAATACCGGGGTGAAGAACGCCTCCTGGAGGAGGTCGCCAAATTCAAAGAGGCGCACGCCCAGGGAATTGTTGACGGTGAAGACTATCATAAGTTCCTCTCCGACTTTGGTCCGTTTCTGGACATCAAGAAACCATCCTTTATGCAGAACATGGGCTATATGTTCAAGCATCAGTTCAGTTATATGTATTGGCGTTACTTTATGTGGAATTTTGCCGGGAGACAGAATGACGTCCAGGGGCAGGGAGGGAATTTGAACGGAAATTATCTCAGCGGAATCGACTTCGTGGATGAATTGCGCCTGGGACCACAAGACAATCTACCGGGAGACGTAGAAGATAACAAAGCACGAAATACCTATTATTTTCTCCCGTTGTTACTGGGTATTCTAGGATTGGTTTTTCATGCGAAAAACGATAAAAAAAGCTTTTGGGTCTTGCTGGTCTTTTTCCTGTTCACGGGCCTGGCGCTGAAAGTATATCTGAATGAACGCATCTATGAACCGCGAGAACGGGATTATGCTCTGGTAGGCTCTTTTTATGTCTTCGCTATGTGGATTGGATATGGGGTGTATGCACTGTACGAAATTGCCAAGGATTATTTAAACCCGAAAACAGCCGTACCCGTTGTATTGGCGGTGACCCTTCTGGCAGCTCCGGTGCTTCTAGCTACACAAAACTGGGACGATCATGATCGATCTCACCGCAGAACGGCCAATTCCATGGGAAAAATGTACCTGGATTCATGCGATGAGAATGCCATCCTGTTCACCATTGGGGATAACGATACCTTCGCCCTCTGGTACCAGCAGAATATCGAACAGTACCGGCAGGATGTTCGAATTGTGAACACCAGTTTATTTCAAACCGACTGGTACATAGACGACATGAAGAAAAAAGCCTTCAGTAGTGATCCTATTCCGTCCCAACTTACCCATGATAAGTATACCTACGGAACCCGGGACGTGATCGCATTTCAGGAGACCAAAGAAGATACCGTGGACATTAAAACATGGATGGACTGGGTAGCCAGCGATAATCCTATTACCAAGGTAGAACTGAACAGCGGACAAATGATAAATTCCTTCCCTTCGAAGGTGATCCGTATTCCTGTAGATAAAGAAGCCGTCTTGAAAAACGGGATCGTCCCTCAAAAAGACGCCGATTTGATCGTGCCCTATATAGATATCACCTTAAAAGGAGACTTCGTTTACAAGAATCGACTGATGATGTTTGACATCATGGCCAACAATAACTGGGAACGTCCTATCTATTTTAGTGGTGGTGCCTTTGGAGATGACGACTATCTGTGGATGAAGGACTACTTGCAGATGGATGGTGCTGTCTACAAACTGGTTCCCATTCGAACTCCCGTCGATCCACGAAATCCATTCGACATGGGACGGATAGATTCTGAAAAAATGTACGACATCGTGATGAACTGGGAATGGGGCAACAGCGGCGATCCTCGGGTGTATCATGATACCGAAACACGGCGAAATGGGATCACGTACCGAAGCAATCTCGCCCGTCTGGCAGCACAGCTTATCGAAGAAGGTAAGAACCAAGAGGCCGAAGCCGTGTTAGACCTGGCCATGGAAAAAATGCCGGTAGATCTGTTTGAGTATTATTCCCTGCTTGAACCCTTCGTACTGGGGTATTACCAGATTGATAAAGTGGACAAAGCGCGAAAAGTTTACGAGGATGTATCCGAAAAACATCAGGAATACCTAACGTATTACGGTTCGTTAACCTTGGACGAACAAGCCGATCTTATCGAAGATATCTACTCAAAAATGAATCAATACGAAAGCCTGGTGGAGATTACCTTTGTGTACGACTCGGAAGCCTATTACCAACAGGAAAAGAAGAAATTTATGAACCATCTCAATCCGTTTAGAGGATTCTTCGCCCGATTAGGAATCGATATTGATACCGAATTTCTACGAAAAGAGAAGTTTGCCAAAGAATTTATGGATTCTTTGCTCGATGGGACCGAACTGATGCTTCCGGAAGAATAAGACGAACTGCCCTATGAGCTCCCATGTGGTAAAAACACCCCTGCTGGTGCAAAATTTATTTCCAAAGCGCATTTGGAGATTTCCTGAGTCGCCGAACGAGATCTACCTCACCTTTGACGATGGCCCCATTCCACAGGTAACACCCTGGGTGCTAGCACAATTGAAAGCACACAATGCCAAGGCAACCTTTTTCTGTATTGGAGACAATGCAACCCAGCATCCAGACATCCTGCAACAGATAAGAGATGAAGGCCATTCCATAGGAAATCACACCTACAACCATCTCAACGGATGGGCCACAAGCTCCTCACACTATGTGAAGAATGTCCAATTGGCCGAAGGAACATTACAACTGGAGGCAGAAAACAAAGGCACACAAATCCTGTTCCGGCCTCCCTATGGTAAAATAAAGAATGAGCAAGCAAAGAAGCTTCAGAAACAGGGTTATGCCATTGTTATGTGGGACGTGCTTAGCGCCGACTTTGACGTTTCCTTATCTGCTGAAAAATGTTACCAAAATGTGGTGAAGAATATACAGCCCGGGAGCATCGTTGTATTCCATGACAGCCTAAAAGCCCATGGGAACCTAAAACAGGTACTTCCAAGAGTGTTAGATTATATAGATGAATGTGGATGGGTTTGCAGTAGTATAATTGGACCACAAAAATGAGTTCTAATATTCCCGGCTACACGTACTCCTGAACTAGGCCTATCAATGTATTAGCGTCTTGTTCACCGCTTTGGCGCCATTTCATTTCCCCGTCCTTGTAGATCATTAATGTAGGTAATCCCTTTACTCTCAAGGCTTCGGCGAGTTCGGAGTTTTTGTCGATATCGATCTTGATAACCCGTGCCTTATCCCCCAACGCTGCTGCTACATCCCGTAAGACCGGATGCATTTCTTTACAGGCCTGATCCCATTCGGCATAAAAATCTAAAAGTACAGGAACGCGGGTTTCGATTAATTCTCCAAATTTGGACATTGGTTCGAAGTATTGGTTGTTACAAATATAACATTTCCCGCGAATTATGCGGTTTCACGACGTTTTTTCAACTTGATAACAGTTACTTCCGGCCAGATGCCAACACGACCCGGATATCCTATAAATCCAAATCCTCTGTTCACATTTAAAAACTCCCCGGCACGCTCGTAGATACCGGCCCATTCTTCATAGCGATACTTTACAGGACTCCACCGAATGAATCCTGGGATTTCAACCCCAAACTGCATTCCGTGAGTATGGCCACTTAACGTAAGGTGGAAATGATGACGATGCGGCACGACTTGTGCCCTCCAATGAGAAGGATCGTGCGACATAAGGATCTTAAAATCGGTAGAGGCTATTCCTTCGACGGCACGTTCGAGGTCTCCAGATTTCTTAAATCGTCCCATTCCCCAATTTTCTACCCCAATAAGTTTCAAACTTTGACCATCCCGTTCGATGGTTCGGTTTTCATTCAAGAGGAGATCCCATCCCATCTCTTTTTGAAGTGTTTTTAATCGTTCCAGGTTTTCAGCTTTCAGTTCTTCGGAATCCCACGGGATATAGTCACCGTAGTCATGATTTCCAAGCACCGAAAAGACTCCATCCCGAGCCTTTAACCTTGAAAAGATACCTTTCCATGGATACATTTCATCGGTGAGGTTGTTTACCAGGTCGCCGGTAAATAAAACGAGATCACTTTGCTGTTCATTGATTAGATCTACTCCGTATTTCACCTTCTTAGCCGAATCGAAACTACCACTATGGATGTCGCTTATTTGAGTGATCTTATATCCATCGAAAGCATCCGGTAATTCATCGAACTCCAGCTCGTAAGAAAGAACTTTGTAATTATATTTCCCTTTGAACATTCCATACAGCAACCCTGCGAAAGGAACCGCAGCGATCCCCAGCGCAATAGTACTTACGAATTTCCTTCGAGAAGGAATGTAGAAGCTTTCACTACTCCCTGCGATTTTCGAGAATAAGCCTACAGAAAGACGCACAAGGTCTTCCCCAAACAGTACGATCACCAGCACAAATAGTTTCGGCACGAACGTGGCCGTAATAACTCCAAAAGAGAACATTCGCCCCGTAGTCATGGTTCGAATGGATTCTCCAACATTAATGTAATATATAAAGCTGAACAATGCACCAATGGAGATGATCGCATAGATAAGATGAATCCACTTATTATTGGTAACAGTGCGAACCGCCTGAAAGGCGTAAATGTCTACGGCAATAAAGATAAGTATGAAAATTAGCCAGCGCAGGATCATTCTATCATAATTTTGGCTAAAGATACTTCGGATTTAAAAAGCAAACCAATTGTTTACTTTTTTTTAACGTGAATTCGTACCTTTTCCTCTTCTAAAAAACCACCATGTACCGATTGCTCGTGCTGCTTCTGGCATCTTGTCTCCTCCAGGGATGTAATGAATCCATCCCCGATACCGAGCCGGCGAAAAATGACAAACTACTAACATCCTATGTGAACCCCTTTATAGGCACGGGAGGCCACGGACATACCTATCCGGGGGCTACGCTTCCGTTTGGCATGATGCAATTAAGCCCGGATACTCGCCTCGATGGCTGGGACGGGTGTAGCGGATATCACTACAGCGATAGCTACATCTATGGTTTCTCGCATACTCACCTCAGCGGAACAGGTGTGAGCGACTATGGAGATGTACTCCTTATGCCTACCAATGAAGTGGTTTTCAACAATGGCGCCAATGGGAAAAAAGGCTATCGGGCTCATTTTTCGCACGAAAATGAAGATGCTG
>JABDNM010000222.1 GCA_013043825.1 Flavobacteriaceae bacterium | reverse complement strand
GCTCAATAGTCCTCGTGACAGGAGAAGCGTAATTTGAAATTTTGTAATAAATAAGCGGGAGTAGCTCAGTTGGTAGAGCGTCAGCCTTCCAAGCTGAATGTCGCCGGTTCGAACCCGGTCTCCCGCTCAAAATGGAAGTCGGATTTATCGTCTTTCTAGGCACCAAAAGATGATTGCGGTTTGCCTAATAAACTTGCCTCGGTGTTTTCCGAAGTAAATACGGAGATGGCAGGTTTCTCTTCTTTCAATATAATGCCTCTATGAGGCTTTTTGGGGTTAGAGAAAACAACACTTTACGCCGGTGTAGCTCAGGGGTAGAGCGTTTCCTTGGTAAGGAAGAGGTCATGAGTTCAAATCTCATCATTGGCTCCAATTTTTAAAATAAATTGAACACTAAATATATAACTAAGAATAAATTAATACAAGATGGCAAAAGAAACATATGATCGCTCGAAACCTCACATGAACGTGGGTACTATCGGACACGTAGATCACGGTAAAACAACCTTAACTGCTGCTATTACTAAAGTGATGGCAGATGCCGGTTATTCAGAAGCTTCGTCTTTTGATCAAATTGACAACGCTCCCGAAGAAAAAGAGCGTGGTATTACTATTAACTCTTCTCACGTAGAGTACCAGACAGCTAACCGTCATTACGCACACGTTGACTGTCCTGGTCACGCAGATTATGTAAAGAACATGGTTACCGGTGCTGCTCAAATGGACGGAGCTATTCTTGTGGTTGCTGCTACGGATGGTCCTATGCCTCAAACACGTGAGCACATCCTCTTGGGACGTCAGGTAGGTATTCCTCGTATGGTTGTATTCATGAACAAAGTGGATATGGTTGACGATGAAGAGCTACTTGAGTTGGTAGAAATGGAGATTAGAGATCTATTGAACTTCTACGAGTACGACGGAGACAACGGTCCTGTGATCGCTGGTTCTGCTCTTGGTGCCTTGAACGGAGAAGACAAGTGGGTCGCCACTGTTGTTGAATTGATGGAGGCTGTTGATACTTGGATCGAAGAGCCACTTCGCGAGGTCGATAAGGATTTCTTGATGCCTATCGAAGATGTATTCTCTATTACAGGTCGTGGTACTGTTGCTACCGGTCGTATTGAGACTGGTGTTGCAAATACCGGAGATCCTGTCGATATCATTGGAATGGGAGCTGAGAAATTGACTTCTACGGTAACTGGAGTTGAGATGTTCCGTAAGATCCTTGACAGAGGTGAAGCCGGAGATAACGTTGGTATCCTATTAAGAGGTATTGAAAAAACAGATATCCGTCGTGGGATGGTAATTTGTAAGCAAGGATCTGTTACGCCTCACGCCAAATTTAAGGCAGAGGTATATGTCCTTAAGAAAGAAGAAGGTGGACGTCACACTCCATTCCATAATAACTACCGTCCTCAGTTCTACGTTCGTACAACCGACGTAACCGGAAACATTGAGCTTCCTGATGGAATTGAGATGGTAATGCCAGGGGATAACTTGACAATCACTGTTGAGTTGATCCAGCCAATTGCGCTGAACTTGGGTCTACGTTTTGCGATCCGTGAGGGTGGAAGAACTGTAGGTGCTGGTCAGGTAACTGAAATATTAGACTAAAAATAGTTTATATATAAAAGTCTTAAGGTGTCTCGTAGAAGCGGGACGCCTTGACTTTTATTTACGGGTTTAGCTCAGTTGGTAGAGCACTGGTCTCCAAAACCAGGTGTCGTGAGTTCGAGTCTCTCAACCCGTGCTGATTAGAAAAGGGTTGTTAGAAGAAGACGAAACTCTTCAGAATACAAAGAAAAAAGGCAACTCAACGGTGCATCCGATTTAAAATAAAAGTAAGAAAATGATAAACTACATCAAAGAATCTTATAACGAATTGAAGAACCATGTGTCCTGGACTCCATTGTCCGAGGCGCAAAGACTCACTGTTGTAGTAGCGGTATTCTCCATTGTGTTGGCATTGGCCATTTGGGGTGTTGATACTGTATTTAGTAAAGCTGTTGCCGAGTATTTTAAGTGGATCAAATCCTAATTTAATTGTGATGACCGAAACTAAAAGTACAAAGAAGTGGTATGTGGTTCGTTCGGTGAGCGGGCAAGAGAATAAGATTAAATCTTATATCGAGTCTGAGATCACCCGTTTGAACCTTGAAGATTATATTGAGCAGGTACTTGTACCTACAGAGAAGGTGATCCAAATTAGAAATGGAAAGAAAGTGAACAAAGAACGGGTATACTTCCCGGGCTATATCATGATCCAGGCTAGTTTGGCGGGGGAAGTTCCCCATATTATTAAATCCATCAATGGTGTGATCGGGTTCCTTGGAGAAACCAAAGGAGGAGATCCGGTGCCACTTAGACAGGCAGAAGTGAATCGAATGCTAGGTAAGGTGGACGAATTGGCCGTTCAGGATGAAAATGTGAACATCCCGTTTGTAATAGGCGAGACGGTAAAAGTGATCGATGGTCCGTTCAATGGATTTAACGGAACCGTAGAAAAGATCAATGAAGAAAAACGTAAGCTCGAAGTAATGGTGAAGATCTTTGGAAGAAAAACACCACTCGAATTGAGCTATATGCAAGTAGAGAAAGTTTAATTGTTACGCTATATAAAAGGTTTTTTCTTAGGCTTCCACATTTGAAAAACCAATTTTTAAATTTTAGAAAATGGCAAAAGAAGTAAGTAAAGTAGTAAAGTTGCAAGTTCGCGGAGGAGCGGCTAATCCCTCTCCACCAGTTGGGCCAGCTTTAGGT
>JABDNM010000217.1 GCA_013043825.1 Flavobacteriaceae bacterium | reverse complement strand
GAGCCAATGTGCTACATACATTAAGACAGCTGCTGGAAGACGACAAAAAATGGCGAGCTATTTTGCGAGGGTTGAACAAAGAGTTCTATCATCAAACGGTCACAACCCAGCAAATCGAGGACTATATTAGCAAACAAACCGGGATCGACCTCACCGAATTCTGGCAGCAATACCTGCGTACCACCCTGGTGCCAAAAGTCGAATATAAATTCGAGGGCAATGAACTACAATTCCGTTATACCAACATTATCGACAAATTCGACATGCCTGTGATCATGATCGTAAATAAAAAGGAAGAGTGGATCTTTCCAAAGAAGGAATGGAAAACCAAGAAATTTGACCAAGGCATACGATCGGCACATGTCAAGCCCGATTTCTATGTGGATGCTGAACTGTTGAACTGACACACATGGAAAAACCTGAATTATACTTTCCCAGAGATGTCGAATGGTATGATTGGTTGTTGCTGAATCATGAAAGTCATCCCCAGGGAGTTTATCTCATTTTTTATAAGTTGGAAACCGGAATTCCCACCATGCGATGGGAAGAAGCCGTAAAAATCGCCTTGTGTTTTGGGTGGATAGACAGCACAGTAAAAAGCCTGGGTAGTGGTAAACGAAGGCAGTACTTCTGTCCGCGTAATCCGAAAAGCACCTGGAGTAAACTTAACAAGCGTTATATAGCCGAGCTGGAAGTTGAAGGGCTAATTCAACCGGCAGGTTTGAAAATAATCAAACTGGCTAAAAAAACCGGCACATGGACCGCCATGGATGATGTTGAAAAAGGGATCATCCCACAAGATCTGAAAAAGGCATTCATTGCACACCCAAGGGCATTCGAAAATTATAATAATTTCTCTTTTGGATATCGCAAGGCCTATTTAAGTTGGCTGCACGGTGCGAAACGTCAGGAAACAAGAAACAAACGTATTGCGGAGATCATCAAACTTTGTGATGCAAACGAAAAGCAACGTAATTATTAGCCAGGTCTGAATCCAATGACAATCACTTATATATTCTTCCATTCAAATTGCGTATTTTGGAAGACTTAAACTATCTAATATGAAACTACGAATCCTAACCCTCTTTCTTGGGTTATTTCTGGTACTCCCCCTCTACGCTCAAAAGAAAAAGAAAAAAGAAAAAAAAGAAGACGATTCCAGCTGGAATGTAGCTGATCCCGGTGCTGACTTTAACTATAAAACACATAGCTTCACCACCGACGAAGGTACCTGGATGAATTTGGATATTAGTCCGGACGGGCAAACCCTAGTCTTCGATATGCTGGGAGATATATATTCCCTCCCTATTTCGGGTGGAAAAGCTACTGTACTGCGAAGTGGGATCCCTTTCGAGATCCAGCCGCGATTTAGTCCGAATGGTCAAAAGATCTCCTTTACAAGTGATGCCGGAGGCGGAGACAACATTTGGGTAATGGATAAGGACGGAAGCAATGCCAAGGCGGTGACCGAGGAGAAATTTCGGTTACTGAACAATGCGGTCTGGACACCCGATGGTAACTACCTCATTGCTCGTAAACACTTCACCTCACAACGCAGTTTAGGTGCTGGAGAGATGTGGCAGTATCATATTAGCGGAGGCAGCGGACTTCAGGTCACAAAGCGAAAGAACGATCAACAGGACGTCAACGAACCGTTCCTGTCACCCGATGGTAAATATCTTTATTACAGTGAGGACATGTATCCCGGAGGATTTTTTCAATACAACAAAGACCCCAACGATCAAATCTATGCCATAAAACGTTATGAGTTTGCAACGGGCAAAACTACAACCGTAACCGGTGGCCCTGGTGGAGCAGCAAGACCTACGGTCTCGCGAGATGGTAAGAAATTAGCCTTTATTAAGCGGGTTAGAGAGAAATCGGTACTCTACGTTCATGACCTCGATACAGGTGAGGAGTGGCCAATTTATGACAAGTTGAATAAGGACCAGCAAGAGGCCTGGGCGATCTTTGGGGTATACCCTAATTTTTCCTGGATGCCGAATAACACCGAAATAGTGATCTGGAGTGGTGGGAAGTTTCAAAAAATAAACACTGCAACAGGGGCGTCAAGTGTGATTCCATTTACTGCCCATGTAAAAATAGATCTTGCTCGTACGGTCCATTTCAATTCGCGTATTGAAGACAACACCTTTTCCCCAAAGGTGATTAGACATGGCGTGACCTCGCCAGACGGAAAGTTTTTTATATTCAACGCATTAGGTTATCTTTGGAAGAAGGAACTGCCAAATGGCATTCCTCAACGCATTAGTACCGGCACCAATTTTGAGTTTGAGCCAGTCATCTCCCCAGATGGAAACAGTCTTGTTTACGTCAGCTGGAACGATCTTGAGAAAGGTGCCATTTTCAAAGTACCTCTTATAGGTGGGAATCCTACCAAACTTACTACAGAAAAGGCTATTTATCGAACTCCCTCCTTCTCTCCCGATGGACAATCCCTTGTTTTCAGAAAAGAAAACGGGAACACCGACCAGGGTTTCACTTTTACCAAGGACCCTGGAATTTATACCATGAGCAGCCGGGGAGGCGCCTCTAATTTCGTCATTAATAAAGGAAACTACCCGGTATTCTCTACAGATGGTAAACGCATATTCCTTCAAACAGGAGGCACGTATTTTGGTTCACTTACCAAGAAACTGATCAGCGTGAATTTGAATGGCAAGGATGAAAAAGAGCATATTTCGTCCAAGTATGCTAACAGACTGGTGCCTAGCCCAGATAATAAGTGGATCGCGTTTACACATTTGCATAAATTATTTGTTGCGCCTTTGGTACTGAACGGCAAGTCCATCGATTTGGATAACAAGAGTAAATCTGTGCCAGTGTCCCAACTGGCTAAGGATGCAGGGATCAATATTCACTGGTCCCCCGACAGCAAAAAAGTGATGTGGACCTTAGGCGACGAATACTTCAGCAATGAATTAAAGAACCGATTTACCTTCCTGCCTGGTTCTTCGGAAAAAGTACCGGAAATGACCACCACTGGTATTAAGGTTGGACTTACGGTTCCGGTTGATAAACCCAGTGGACGAATCGCTTTCACGAATGCCCGAATCATCACCATGGAAGGAAATGAAGTGATCGAGAATGGCACCATAATTCTGAATGGTAACCGAATAGAGGCCATTGGCAAAACCATACAGGTTCCAGGAGGAATAAAAACCTACGATGCAACCGGGAAGACGATCATGCCAGGAATGGTAGATGCACACGCGCATATAGGAGCCTTCCGCTATGGACTTACCACGCAGCAAAACTGGCAATTCCTGGCTAACCTGGCTTTTGGAGTGACCACTGCCCATGACCCTTCAGCAAATACTGAAACCGTTTTTACACTGTCGGAAATGCAAAAAAGTGGAGCGCTTGTGGGACCGCGACTTTACTCAACGGGCTTCATTCTTTATGGTGCCGATGGTGATTTTAAGGCCGTGATCGATAATCTGGAAGATGCCAGAAGCAGTATCCGGCGAACTAAGGCCTTTGGCGCAAAGAGCGTTAAGAGTTACAATCAGCCCAGACGTGAACAACGGCAACAGGTATTGAAAGCGGCCCGTGAAATGGGTATCAACGTAGTCCCTGAGGGAGGATCTACCTTCTTCCACAATCTTACTATGATCATCGACGGGCATACCGGAGTAGAGCATAACATTCCGGTCGCTCCTGTTTACAAGGATGTTCTCGAAGTTTGGGGCGCTTCCGGAACGGGGTATACCCCTACCCTGGTGGTCAACTATGGTGGACTAAACGGTGAGTATTATTATTATCAACGAGACAACATTTGGGAGAATGAGCGATTGAACAAGTTTGTTCCACGAAGGATCGTAGACGGCCGCTCTCGCCATCGTACGATGGTTCCAGATGAGGAATACGAAAATGGGCATATTCTTGTTTCCAAAACTGCGAAGCAGCTAAGTGATGCCGGTGTAAAAGTGAATATGGGTGCCCATGGACAGTTGCAAGGTCTGGCTGCGCATTGGGAAACCTGGATGCTGGCTGCCGGTGGAATGAGCAATCATGAAGCATTGAAAACAGCAACCATAAATCCTGCAAATTACATAGGTGCAGGTGAAGATATTGGATCGCTAAAACCGGGTAAAATGGCCGATCTTATCGTGCTCTCTGAAAATCCATTAGAGGATATCGAAAACACACAGACCGTAGAGATGGTGATGGTTAACGGGCGGTTGTATGATGCAAAGACCATGGATGAAATAGGAAATCGTGCCAGGAAGAGGGAGCCGTTTTGGTGGGAACAGAATGGGTATAACCAGGCATTTCCATGGCATGAAGAGACCAATAGCTTTATGAAAGGTGGTTGTGGCTGTCACTTAGGGCATAACTAAACGAAAGAGCTACACTCATTGAAAATCGAAATGCATCTGGCACAATTCAACATAGCAGAAGCTGTCTCAAACAGCGATGATCCCATCATGGCCGACTTTTTCAATAATACTGAAAGAATTAATGCCCTGGCCGATGCGGCTCCGGGATTTATTTGGAGGTTGAAGGACGATGCATCTGGCGATTCTTACTCTATCAAAGCCTACGACAACGAATTCATGCTCATCAACCTAAGTGTTTGGGAAGACAGACAAAGCCTATTCAACTTCGTTTATAATACCGACCATGTAGAGATCTTCAAACGACGGAAAGAATGGTTCCACAAAATGCCAAAAATGCATATGGTGCTTTGGTATGTGGAAAAAGGGCATATACCAACTGTTGAAGAAGCTAAGGAGCGACTAAATTACTTGCAGCAACATGGTGAGAGTAAAAATGCTTTCTCTTTTCGGAGTAAATTCTAAACTCCGGGAATCCGCATTTCATCGATTGGGGTATTCAACTGGTCGAAAACTATTCCTCACAATTTAATAATCCCGCTAATCTATTAGGGATTACGGCATTTTTTGTAACTTTAGAATCCTAATTTAAAAACCTAAACAAAAAATGGTAAAAGCAAAATATCAAAGCGTTCTTGACCTTGGTGAAAAATTGAACATCGAGGACGGAGAC
>JABDNM010000215.1 GCA_013043825.1 Flavobacteriaceae bacterium | reverse complement strand
GAGCCACTAATACCTCCGTGCCAGATCATCAAACCCACATAACCTGCGGCACCAACCAGAGGGTAATTTATTTGAAATCCCCTTGTTTGTGCTGCTTCTGCTACTTTTCGGGCCAGAATCGCTCCAAAAATGAGTCCTAATCCCCAATTAAAAAAAGACACCAACATGGTGGTGGTGCTCACCAAGATCACCGCGTTGCGGGTATTGGTCACATAATTGGTAAGTCCCTGGATCAATTTGTTCATGGGTTTGCTAAGAACCAAAATATGCCCAAGCACAAGAATTAGCATCATTTGGTAGGCGAAGACTAGTAGTCCATTGCTCCATACACCACTTTCCCAATAGGAAAGAATAGCTAGTATATGGTTTTTATCTGAAGGTCCATTGGTGAAGAAGAGGGCCAGTAAAATGGTGACAAGAGTTAGGATGACCGCAATTGCGAATGGAGAGGGAAGAAACCGCCTAAACACAGTTTCGATGGTCCGCGTGATATTCATACTATAAAAATAGAAAAATCCCGCTCGAAAGCAGGATCTTCAACTATAACAACACCCTATTCTCCTCAAAAAGGGAGATCGTCGTGATCTTCTTCATTAAAATCGGTTGCCGGTTCAAAGGCATCGGCGGGAGGTATGGGGGGCATATCTGGAGAATTTGCCTGATCAAGAGCTTCGATTCGCCAACCCTGGATGGAATTAAAATATTTGGTCTCACCCTGTGGATTGACCCATTCTCTTCCGCGTAAATTTATGCTCACCTTCACATTTTGCCCCACTTGAAAATTATTGAGCAACTCGGTCTTGTCCTGAACGAATTCGATCATAATATGTTGTGGATACTGCTCTTCAGTGGTGATAACCAGCTCTCTTTTTCTGAAACCATTGCTGCCGTAAGTTTTGGTCTCATCGATCAATTTAATTTTTCCCTGTACTTCCATATTCTTGTAGTCTAATTTATATTACGAAAATCTATTTTATTCTGAATTATTATTTTTTGCCATTAACATTTGTAATGCTTCCAGCGTTTTCCCCTGGCTAAGTATTTTTTGAGCCATTCGATGGACTTCTTCCGTAGAAATACCTTCCAGTTCGATTTTCCATCGCGCATAGTCCGCTTCTGCAGGCAACTGTTCAATATTGCCAAGCATTCCTAGGTCATTTCCTGTTAGTACCGTGCTCAAACGAACGGAATCCGGTAAACCATCTACACCAATTCCCAAGGAGCGAATTGGTTTTTCAACTTCAAATAGCCCTTCTCGCGAACGACTATACCAATTACCGCCAAGTCTGGCGACCGTATCTATTTTGAACGGATCGATCTTGCCATCATCATCCAGGATTGTTTCGTTCAAATGCAATCGAACCACTTCGGCTACGATGAGGTTCCCCGCTCCTCCGGCTTCCCCCAATTCGATCACCTGGTTCACACTACATTCAAATTGCACCGGCGATTCGGCCACCCGGGGTGGTTTGACTTTTTCAGACGGGATTTGCATAAACCCCGACTTGATAAATTCGTTCACACCGCGATCATATTCGGTGGAGGAGAGGCTCATTTGCTGCACCATGTCGAAAGTTACGATGTTGATCACCACCTCGGGAACCTCTCTTACATTTTCCAATGTATGCTTCGTAGTATTATCCCGAACACGCCTTGCGGGTGAGAACACCATTACTGGTGGGTTCGCACTAAAGACATTGAAGAAGCTGAACGGTGAAAGGTTCACGTTACCCTGAGAGTCGATCGTACTGGCAAAACAAATGGGTCTTGGGGCCACGGCACCTAGTAAATAGCCGTGCAAATGCGCTGTCGAAATCTCTTTGGGATCGATACTTAACATCCATGCAAATGTACCCAATAGGCCTGGCTTCTAAAAATTTGATCACACAATAATATTAACATAATTCCATTATATTTATCGTCCTTCGTGCCAAACCATTTGGACTTCCAAGGGCCTAAAATTAAAGTTCGGGCGCATGCCAAGCAAGACTACGCTAACTCGTTGGTTTTTTATACTAATCTCCCTTGGGATCATCAGTCTCATTCTGTGGAATACGGTACAATTCTTCAATCAATTGAAAGAGAATGAACGTGAAAAGATGCAAATATGGGCCTCGGCACAGAAGGAACTTCAGAAGATCGATCTCACTGCCACCGATGCCGACAATGTCCTGTTACTGGGGATACTCCAGAGTAACAAAACCACGCCTATGATCCTTTATACGCACAAAGAGGATGTGTACACCCTGAACAATATCGATGAAAAATTCAGTGCAGATTCGATACGTATCAAGAAGCTCATCGAGCAATTCAAAACTGAATTCAAGCCTATAGATATCGTATACCGTGATGAAGTATTACAAACTATTTACTACGGAAACTCCCCCATTATCAACAAGATTAAGTACTATCCTGCAGCGCTTATCATGATATTTGTGCTTTTCTTTCTCGCCATTTATTTGTTCAATCAGACTGCCAAATCATCTGAACAGAACAAACTCTGGGCAGGTATGGCAAAGGAAACCGCCCACCAAATTGGGACTCCGCTATCTTCACTGGTGGGGTGGACCGAAATATTGAAATCGGAACATGTGAACGAGGACTACATCCAGGAAATGGAAAAGGATGTGGCTCGCCTCAATACCATTACAGAGCGATTCTCCAAAGTTGGGTCTAAACCTACGTTGGAAAGGAGAGACGTGGTGGAGGAGACTAGGGCTGCTTTCGATTATTTAAAGGCCAGAAGTTCCAAATTAATCGATTTCGAGCTTAACCTCCCAAGGGCACCCTTGTATGTCATGCTCAATCCCCAGTTGTATGGCTGGACCATTGAAAACATTGTCAAGAACGGAATCGACGCTATGAAGGGGCAAGGAAAGATCACCATTACAATCGAGCCAAGTGCCAAGAAGGCTTTTATTCATATTAGCGATACAGGAAAAGGCATTCCGAAACGAATTCAAAAATCGATTTTCAGACCGGGATTTACCACCAAAAAAAGAGGATGGGGACTAGGGCTTTCGCTCGCCAAGAGAATTATTGATACCTACCATAAAGGCCGGATAAAAGTGCTGCGGAGTTCGAAGGACCAAGGCACTACCTTTGAGATTGCACTTCGGCTAAAACGTTAATATGGAAAAGAGAACTCATACCATTCATACAGCTACTGTCAATAATAACTGCCCGGAGTGTTTTTCTACTGAAGGGCTCGAAATAACTTTTACTCAGGAAGAAATCGAGACCAAACTTTACTCCAAGGCAAGTAAGGAGGTTGAAAGTAGTTTGATATGCAATAAATGTGGGCAGCAGATATTCCCAGTGAGCTGGACCGAAGACATTGAGCGGGTCTATAATTACAATCGAAAGTTGGCAAAACCTAAAAGCAGTTCATTTAAATTAAAGCCACTGGCCTATCTCCTTATCCTGGTCGACACGGCGATTATAGCTTTTTTGATCTACTATTTCAATAATAATTAGAGATTGGAGGCAATTTCTTCAGCCAATTTGTTCATTTCATCGGAAGAAAGCTGGACCTTATGTTGAAAAGTCATGTCCTTCATTTCGTTGATGGGAATGAGATGCACATGCACATGAGGAACCTCAAGGCCTATGACGGCTATTCCAACCCGTTCACACGATATGGTTTGTTCGAGAGCTTTTGCCACTTTTCTGGAAAATTGCATTAAACCCAGGTACTGGGCCTCATCCATATCGAAGATTCGATTGATCTCCTGCTTTGGAACGCACAGCGTGTGCCCCTTTGCATTTGGATTTATGTCGAGAAAGGCATAAAAGCGCTCGTCCTCGGCTATCTTGTAGCTTGGTATCTCACCATTGATTATTCTGGTAAATAGCGTCGGCATTAGTCCCTGGAAATTTCGATGATCTTGAATTTTACGGTTCCGTTGGGCACTTCGATCTCGGCAACTTCACCCACTTCTTTCCCTAAAAGACCTTTCCCTATGGGCGAATCTACTGAAATCTTACCCGATTTAAGGTCGGCTTCGCTTTGAGCCACCAATTTATAGTTCATTTCTGCGTTGTTCGTAAGATTCTTGATCTTTACTGTAGAATGAACCAGGACTTTTGAAGTATCCAGTTGCGATTCATCAATGATCCTGGCGTTGGCAACGGTTTCCTCCAGTTTAGAAATACGCATTTCCAACATGCCTTGTGCTTCCTTAGCGGCGTCGTATTCGGCATTTTCGCTTAGATCCCCTTTGTCGCGGGCATCGGCGATGGCTTGAGACGCCTTTGGACGTTCAACATCTTTCAGGTGATTCAATTCGTCTCGTAATTTTTTTAATCCCTCCTCCGTGTAATATGATACTTTACTCATAACTTCATCGTTTGTGTAGAGAATACCAATGAGTCCAATTGTGTATTAAACTAGGTCCAAATTGATTAAATACAAAAAATCCCATACGTGACGGGATTTGTCTAACAAATATACAAAAATTTACGCTTTCACTGATTTTATGTACATTCGTTTCAAATTAATTATCGCTATGAAAATCCCCATTATTTACGCCATCAGTGCGTTATTATTGATGGGTTGTAAGAAAGATGACAACGGGATGATAAACGATAACAATCCCTTTCTCTCCACACCTATCGTCAACATAAGTCTTAATTTGAATTTACCCGAATACAACCCACTTCGATTTCCGGGAAATTCGGTGATCATCAATAACCGGGGAATTAAAGGAGTAGTTGTTTACAATGTGAATAACAACTTGTATACGGCATTTGACCTCAGCGACCCCAATCATGTTCCCAGCAACTGTTCCCGCATGGAACTTGAAGGTATTATTGCCTCCTGTCCTTGTGGAAACGATACGAATTCTTACGACATCGTCACTGGACAACATCAGAACGATGAAAATGCCTATCCCATGCAGCAATACCGTATTGAACGAATTGGCGACGTGATCAACGTAAGTAACTAGAACCTATATTTTAATCATTGCTCCAACCAGGAAATTGATCGTGGCCTGTGGATAATAACCAGCGCCTTCTATGGTAGTCACCGTAGGTGGATTGCTGAAATCATCATCGAAGGTAAAAAAATATCCGTTCGAGACATAGTCCACATTAAACACATTGTTTACAAGTGCTGTAAGCGTAATGGAGCGCGTAAATAGAACATTTTCTAAGGTGTAATTTATGCTGAAATCGTTGATGAAGTAAGCATCCAGCTTAGAAACCTCACTATCTATATTCCCCATGTATTGTTCGCCTACATATTTGGACAAGAACGCCACTTGTAATTTCTCCAAAGGCCTGTACTCGAAGATGTTTCCCGCGATAAGAAAGGGTGAGAACGAAATTCGAGTATTACCCAGATCAACAAGTTCTCCGTCACGAGAAGTAACGAAATCGACGTTTTTATTATCGCTAACCGCGAAATTGGGACGCAGGTTCAATTCCTCTGAAATCTTGATGCTGGCATCCAATTCCAGACCCAAACGATAGCTCTTCCCGCTGGTAGCACGAATAGGTGCTCCTACATCATCTAAGGCTCCTGTCAAGACCAATTGATCACGATAATCCATGTAATATACATTGGTTTGAAGTTCAACTCCAGTTGCTTTCAAACGCCAGCCCAGTTCAAAATCATCAAGCTTTTCGGCCGTGAACACACCCTGTTCAAAATCGCTTCTACGAGGTTCTCTTTGAGCCCTGCCGTAGGACCCATATAATTGATTCTGTCGATTGATCCTGTAGGTAAGTCCAGCCTTTGGGTTGAAGAAATTGTAGCGCTCTTTCACTTGCAACGGGAGTTTGTCCGAGGTATTCCCCGAAGTGCGATAATTCACAAATCGTCCCTGAAGATCTCCATAAACGCTCCAGGAATCGTCGATCTTCACAGTAGCCTTGGAGAAGATGGTAAATTCATTCTTATCTCCATTCCCGTTATAATACCGCTCACCAAACTCACTTTCTCCTGCAAACCTCGCCCAAATAACCTCTCCGAAGTGATCTCCTCCATAATAACTATAAAATAATCCGGAGCTCACATCCAATCGGTCATTTTTATAATGTGCATTAGCATTCAGAGCATAAAAATTGTTATTCAGCCATCGTCTTCTTATAAGATCTGAGGTCTCAATGGTATTACCTCCTATTTCGATAGGTTCAATAGCATGAAATTCCAGATCTGCATCCTCCCGGTACTGTTCAAAAAATCCCCTTCCCCAGGTGTAATTTAGCGACACATTGCTGGTCCAATGCTCATTGTATCGTTGGTTCCAGAATAATTGATAATGATCCTGTGTATAATCGTCCACTTCATTTTCGTAAAACTGAATAGTTCCATCGGCATCGGTATACATCCCCGCCGGATTGAAGGTGCGATCTGTTTCCAGTGTAGCTGCATCAATTCCAAACCAGGACTGGTAAGTACGTTCCTTGCCACCAAAGGCAAGCGCTTTTAAAAGGGTATTGCCTTTTTTGTACGCGGCTTGCAGAAAATACGACTTCAGGTCGCTGGTGGCACGATCGATGTAGCCATTGGAGGTGATCTTCGACAAACGCCCCGAAAGTTCAAAACTATCTTGAAGCAGTCCGGTACTAAACTTCAACGTATGTTTCAACGTTTCGAATGAGCCATAGCTATTTGCAATTTCACCGTAAGGTTTCGATGAAATACCATCACTGAGCAAGTTCAAACTGGCCCCGAAGGCACCCGATCCATTCGTAGAGGTTCCTACACCGCGTTGCAATTGTAAATTTTCAACCGAGGAGGCAAAATCCGGTAGATCCACCCAGAATGTTCCCTGGCTCTCACTGTCATTATAAGGAATTCCGTTGATGGTCACGTTCACACGGGTGGCATCGCTTCCACGTACGCGAATGCCGGTATAGCCCACACCCGCTCCGGCATCGGAGGTAGTGACTACGGCCGGAAGGTAGTTCAGTAAAATAGGAAGGTCCTGACCAAGATTACGTAGTGCTAGTTCTTCTTTGCTCACATTGGAATGCGTGATGGGCGAATCGGCATTAACGCGCACTGCTTTCAGGAGAACTTCGTCCAGGCTTTCAACCTTGAGACTATCGCTGGGATTTGGATTGGTTTGAGACAAAACGCTCTGAAAGACCATTCCAAAGAAAATAATAATAACAAACTTGTTCATTCGTAGTTTTTTACGAATAAAAGGGGTTATTATTCTTGTTTAATTGAAATCGAACGTAAGTACCGGCCTTTTACAAAAAAAACTCCAACCCGCCGGTTAGCGCCTCGCTTAAAACATCGATCATTCCAATTGTTCTGGAACGCAATGACGTTCATTTTGCTCGGCTTCCTTAGCAGCATTACCTGCCCAGGTTCAATGGGTATAATCTCAGCCAAACGATAGGCGTTTTACCTCCGTTCAGCACCCCTTATGAGATGGAACAAAATTACAAAATTTCCAGGCCAAAATCCAGATGAAGTGCACATTTTTTTAAGATTTTCTTGATAGGATAAATCCCTCATTATCACTATATTTAAGTAGTGAACAAACCTAAAAATCAATTCCCCCTCAAGATTGTCCTTAGCTATGTGGTTCTGGGCGCGCTCGCTGTAGCCGTAAGTTACTTCCTCTATACAGAATATACCATATATATTGCCGAAAGTGAATCCCCGGAAACCACAAAAATTATTGAAACCGGGACGCTAATCTCGGACGTCTACGAAACCGACAGTTTTTCGCGTATTGCATTGCTTACCAAGCGTCAATCCGACTATGACGCGTACCTGGAGAAATCGGATTCACTGCTCTACAAGATCGATGCTCTAAAAGACATCATTGAGCTCGAAGCACAAAGAGACCAACTGGATAGTGTCAAACTGCTTATTCAGCGTAAAAATACCAATATCGAACAACTCCGCCTACTCAAACTTACCAGTGAACAGGATACTACACTCGACGATATTCTTGCTGAATTTGAAAAATTCAATCTCAAAACCGGCCGACTTAATTTGAAGGAGATCGTTCGATATCCAGACTACCTCACCAGAGAGGAACGGCGCGTCTGGCAGCTCTGGACCGATTATTTCACCGAAACCAATCGCGATCTCGACACCGTCCAGCTCTCTGGAATGACTATAGATTCGTTGCTTTCCATTTCCAAGTATATCGTTGTACAGGCCAAAAATGAAAATACCACTACTCGAAACGCCCTGCGGGAAAAAGAAAACGAATTGCTGGAGAATGAACTAAGTATTTCCTCCAAACTGCGCAGCATGATCACAGAATTCGACACAGTGATTGCTCAAAACAATCGTCTACAGGCTCAGCAACGCCTGGTCTCAACCGCAAAAACAAAGAAGATGCTCAAGGTCTTTGGAATTGCCGGTATGCTGCTCATGTTGCTGTTTTCCTACTTACTGGTGACCGATTTTTTTAAATCGGAGAAATTCAAAAAGAGTTTAGAGCAAGAAAAACAGTATTCCGAAGACTTATTGAAAAGCCGGGAACAACTTATGGCCACCGTAAGTCACGACCTGAAAACTCCATTGAACACCATCGTAGGTTATACAGAGCTTTTTACACATACCGATCTTACCGACAAACAGCGTAATTACTCGCAACAGATCGCCGCCAGTGCGCACTTTATAAGCAAAATGGCCGATGATTTGCTGGACTTCAGCAAATTGGAAGCGGGTAAATTGCTTATCGAGAAAGCTCCCTTCTCCCTTGAGAATCTGCTCCATCAAATTGCACGAGCCTCTAAGGACTTGCATATTCAAAAAGAAGTAGACCTGCACTTGTATGTAGATGATTCCCTGAGTGGAAAGTTATTTGAGAGTGATCCGCTAAGAATTCAGCAAATCGTGAATAATTTGGTGAGCAACGCTTATAAGTTCACAGACAAGGGCCGGATCCAGATCACGGCCAACTTACTCAAAACAAAAGATGAGACTCATATCGTGGAGATTGCCGTAACCGATTCTGGAATTGGGATCTCCAAAGAGAAACAACAGCTCATATTTAAGGAATTCACCCAGGCAGAAAAAGACACCTTCCAGAAGTTCGGAGGAAGTGGTCTGGGGCTTGCGATTTCGAGAAAAATTGCCAAATTATTAGGTGGCTCCCTGGAAGTAGAAAGTATATTGGGGGAGGGAAGTACTTTCTTCTTTACGCTACCACTGGCACCATCGGCCGTTACAAAGCTAGGCGACGCACCTGTCATGAGTACAGAAAGTCTGAATTCATCGCTTAAAGCTTTGATATTCGATGATGATCCGGCCATGTTGCGCCTGCTAAAGGAACTGTTTGCACAAATGAACATTCTGTCTCATGGATTTGAGCGCTTTGAAGATTTCAGGGAAAATAGGCAAGTGCAATACGATTTTGTATTAACAGACATTGAAATGCCCATTCACTCTGGATTCGACGTTCTGCAGGCGTTCAAGTCCGGCGTAATCGAAAATTACGATAATCAACCTGTGATCGCCATGACAGGAACCAAGAAAATGACCCTAAGAGAATACGTGGCAAGGGGCTTCGCAGACATGCTCCAGAAGCCATTCAGTAAGAATCAACTCATCGCGGCATTAAGTCCCTTGTTTATTAATAAGATTGAAACACGAATGCCAGAGCTGGAGGTGTTCAAAAATCCAACCAACGCGATCTTCGATCTATCTTTTATGAATTCATTTTTAAGCAACCAGGAAAGTCTGAATGAAGTGTTGAATATCTTCTACGATCAGACCAAACAGGATTTGGAAAAGATAAAAGGCGCTATCGAAAATTATGATTGTGAAGTCCTGGCCGCTACGGCTCATAAAATGTTGACCATGTGTCGACAATTAAGTGCGAAGCGAGTAAACCCAATCCTCGAGACTATGGAGCGTTGTGCCTTGGAAAACCCTACTAAAACTGAGATGGATTCGCTGTTCGCTAACTTAAAGATCGAGATCAAGACTCTCGTCGACTCCCTGCAAAATCGTGAGATTGCTATACCTTGAGATTGTACTGCTCGATCTTGTTGTACAACGTTTTTCGGGTAATATTCAAAAGCTTAGCTGCTTTCGATTTATTAAAACTTGCTTCCTTAAGGGCACTGAGGATCAATTCCTTTTCATGTGTAGTTTTCGAGAAATCTTTAGGTTTCTTTTCTTCGGAATAACTAATTACCTCCCTGGGGATAACATCGAGTGGAATATAATCACCTGGGCTGAGTAGTACAGCTCGCTTTATCACATTTTTTAACTCCCGGAGGTTGCCCGGCCAATTGTACTTCTTAAAGGCACGTTCCACCTCAGGCTGCAATCCCATTACTTGTTTCTGAAGTGCTGTGTTTGCTTCATCCAGAAAGAATTCGGTAAATAGAAACAAGTCTTCCTTACGCTCGGCCAAGGAGGGAATGTGAACCGAAAATTCATTCAAACGATGATAGAGATCCTCCCGAAAAGTTCCGGCTGAAACAGCCTGCATGAGATCCTCGTTGGTGGCAGTAATAATACGAACATCTACATCGATCTCTTCGTTGCTTCCCACAGGTTTTATCTTGCGTTCCTGCAAGGCACGTAACAGATGGATCTGATTCTCATAGGAAAGATTTCCTACCTCATCGAGAAAAAGTGTTCCTTTATGGGCCGCTTCAAAATGACCCTTTTTATCGCCGACAGCTCCGGTAAAACTTCCCTTTAAATGGCCAAAGAATTCGCTGGCAGCGATCTCTTTTGGAATGGCACCGCAATCAACGGCCACAAAGTTGTTTTCCCTTCGGTTGCTGTATTGATGAATGGCCTGGGCTGCCACTTCCTTCCCGGTTCCACTCTCCCCGATGATGAGCACACCCATGTTAGTAGGCCCCACCAGTTTTAAGTATTGATGAAATTTTTTTGATGCTTCACTAATCCCAACTACAAATCCTACGTTTATAAAGTTTGGGGACGTTTGGTGGGTTGATTGTTTAGATGGTTCGATTGTGGATTCATTCTTAGTGTCTTCGATTTGAACTTGTTCCATCACCATCAAGAGTTCCTCGGGCCTAAATGGTTTGGAAATATAATCCAGAGCTCCTTTTTTGATTGCTTGAACTGCTGTTGAAACCGCAGCATACCCCGTCATCATGATGACACTACTTTTGGGGCTCCTTTCTTTTGCGAATTCGAGTAAGCTCAACCCTGTTCCGTCGGGCAGCTTCAAATCCGTGATTATCATGGGAAAATTAGATCCGGAAATATGCATCATTGCCTCCTCGACCGTGGAGACAGCAGTTACGGTATAGTCTTTTCGTTCGAGGAACGTAGTAAGCATTCGTAAAAACGCAATGTCGTCTTCTACGATGAGGATATTTCGTTTCATAGTTAGGTTCAACTATGTAAAAATAAGAACTATAAGCACGATCCACTTTAAATTTATCATAAAAAAAGGGTGTCCCGAAGGACACCCATGCGAAGTATTGAATCTAAAAATACCTGCAGCTTACTGCTCTTTTATCCACTGGCCCTTGCTGTTGGCGAATAAAGTTTTACTTAACTTGTCACCAGTGGTTACAACTAGTTTGAATTCACCTTTTTCGTTTGCATACGCCTTAGCGACTACAGCATCCTCAAGGTCTTTTGCTACAGCATCTTTGATAGCCTGGGGCAAGTTAGATGCCGACACTTCTTTATAATCATCTTGCACGGAGGCATTTTGCGCTTTTGATGGGGTTTCCGCGTCAAGAGATTGGGCATTGATGGTTAGTATCGCAAATGCAATCGCAAATGTGACAATCCACTTTTTCATAGGTCGTTCAATTTTTTGTGGGGATAAAAAATAATCTCTCTTTTCGTTACTATTGAAAATATGATACCAAAAGAGTAAAGGAGCAGAAAAATAATATATCTATTTGATTATCAGTGTATTAAAATTTGTATGAATCGATAGACACCCAGGTATCTAAGTGTATACACGGAAACAATTTGTATAAAAATTATACGAATTCGATAATCATCCGGGCAATTTAGGAGGTTTCCTATTCGCTTTTTTTTGCGAATGTTGTTTCTTTTGGTCCAGACGCTTTTCAATAGTCTTTTTGGAAGGTTTGCTTGGCTTTCTTGCCTTTGGAACAACCAGGTACTCCGTGAGCAGTTCCTGCAATCGTTGCATAACAATCTTTTTATTGCGATGCTGACTTCTGCTTTCTCCAGATTGTAGCACCAGAATCCCTTTAGAAGTTAAACGAAGTTCCGATTTACTCAAAAGTCCTTCCTTCTCTTCTTCCGAAAGTCCTTCCGAAGCCATTAAATCGAAGCGTAATTCAACTTTGGAAGATGTTTTGTTTACATGCTGTCCTCCCGGACCACTGCTACGAACAGCCCTGAATTGTAATTCCTCTAAAATTACGTTGAAATCCATCAGGCATTGGGTCGGTGTTCCTTTTTAAGAAGATCGTTCACCGTTTTTACTGGGTTAAAGGTTATGAGCGGTACTTCCACAAAGATCGTATTCCAGTATTCCATAGACCCGTTCCACAAACCGGGAAGCTCAAGGGCCTTTACTGGGGTACCGTTTTCAGATTTATGCGAAATGAATCCAGAATTCATATTGGCGTACTTAGTAAGATCGAACTTGTTTCCTTTATAGTCTCGAACACTACAAACCAGGTCAACCGGATTGAAATGGGTCGCTTCTTTAATAATTGATCTTTGGTGCGGATTGGAAAGATCGATCTGGGATTTTTCGACGATCTGCAATTTTATATTGCCATTTTCATCCTTCACCCAAAAAGGGCCTCCGCCAGGGGCGCCTGTATTTTTAACAACTCCACAAACCCGTAACGGCCGATTCAGAAACTCCTTGGTGGCAGAGACTCCCTGCGGAATGTCTTTCACATCCAATTCATTCCAGATGAAAGATTGGATTTCTTTCGCCTTTTCCAGGGAAATTTCGCCTTCCAGGACTTCCATATATCCAAAAATCTTCTCCTGTAGTTCCAGCAATTTACCGGCGAGGACTCGCTTGTAAAAAGCTATTTCCTCGACATACTCCTGGGCAGCTACGTTGTCGATGTTTTTCACAAATATTACATCGGCATTCACCTCATTTAGATTAGAGAGTAGCGCACCATGCCCTGCCGGCCGGAAGATCAAGTTCTTAAACTCGTCACGATGGGGATAGTTTTCTGAAGTAACTGCGAG
>JABDNM010000212.1 GCA_013043825.1 Flavobacteriaceae bacterium | reverse complement strand
ATCTCCTTGAGCCCTTTCACATTTTTGATCAGTATATTTTGATACTTAATAGCCGTGGGGATCACGTGATTTCTAGCCAGGTCTCCCAGTAGTCGTCCCTCGATCTGGATGCGCAGGGAGTATTCTTCTATCTGGATCTCATGCCTCGCTTCGATCTCAACCTTGGTGAGAATTCCAAGATCTTCAAACAGCCTTATGGTTTTTTCTGAAATATTCGCTTGCAATGCTTGCGGGGTGGTCTTATAATTACTTAAACCACGCTTCTTAGCTTCTTTCTCCCAGGCAAGTCCATAACCATCACCCTCAAATCGTATCCTTTTCGACTCCTTTATATATTCGCGCAACACATTAAAGATCGCGTCGTCTTTTTTCATCTTCTTATTTTTCACCAAGGCATCGACCGCTGTTTTGAAATCGATAAGTTGTTTTGCAACGATGGCATTGAGTACCGACATAGGATTTGCGCAATTCGCAGTAGAACCCACTGCCCTTAATTCGAATTTGTTTCCGGTGAATGCAAATGGTGAAGTACGATTTCGGTCTGTATTGTCGAGCAAAATTTCGGGGATCTTCCCAACTACGTTCAGTTTTAATTCGGTCTTTTCCTGGGGAGAAAGTTTTCCATTGGTAACCTTCTCAAGTTCATCCAGAACTTCAGTGAGCTGAGAACCTATAAACACCGAAATGATGGCGGGAGGTGCTTCATTGGCACCCAAACGATGGTCATTACTGGCGCTTGCGATAGAAGCACGCACCAGTTCTTCATAATCATTGACCGCCTTGATGGTATTGATAAAGAAAGTGAGAAACTGGAGATTCTTCATGGGTGTGGTTCCCGGGCTAAGCAAATTCACACCGGTGTTGGTAGCCAACGACCAGTTATTGTGTTTTCCACTTCCGTTGATCCCTTTGAAAGGTTTTTCGTGTAACAAGACCTTGAAATGATGCCGCTCTGCAACTTTTTCCATCACATCCATGAGCAGGGAATTATGGTCCACGGCCAAATTGGCTTCCTCATAGATAGGGGCCAATTCAAATTGATTGGGAGCTACTTCATTATGCCTTGTTTTTACCGGCACACCCAGATACATACATTCGGTTTCAAGATCACGCATATAATTGAGAACTCGCGTTGAGATAGATCCGAAGTAATGATCATCCAATTGTTGTCCTTTGGCCGAAGTATGGCCCAATAAGGTTCTCCCGGCCAGTAGCAGGTCGGGACGCGATGCAGCCAGGGCAGAGTCGATAAGGAAGTACTCCTGTTCCCAACCGAGAGTTGCATTTACCTTGGTCACACTTTTGTCGAAGTACTTGGCCACCGCTGTTGCCGCTTGGTCGACCGCTTGCAGAGAACGTAGCAGCGGCGTCTTGTTGTCGAGTGCTTCACCCGTATAAGCAACGAAAACAGTAGGTATGCAAAGTGTGGTTCCGTAAATAAAAGCAGGTGAAGTTGGATCCCAGGCAGTATAACCCCGCGCTTCGAAGGTATCTCTCAGGCCGCCATTTGGGAAACTGGAAGCATCAGGTTCTTGCTGTACCAGTTGTCCGCCACCAAACTTTTCGATGAACAGACCATCACTGGTAGTCTCGAAGAAGGCATCGTGTTTCTCGGCTGTTGATCCGGTTAAAGGTTGAAACCAATGTGTATAATGTGTCGCCCCAAGGCTTATCGCCCATTCTTTCATACCAACCGCAATTTGGTTGGCCGTTAACCGATCGATCTTGGTGCCCTTTACAATAGCACTGTCCACGGCTTCAAAAGCTTCCTTAGTTAGGTACTGCCTCATCTTTTGTGCATCGAAAACATGGGCATTGAATATTTCAGATCTGCGTTTGTTCTCCTTGACGGGAACAATCTCTCGATTTAATACTTCGCTTAAAGCGTTGAAGCGTAATGTTGCCATGGGTATAATTTTCTACAAATATACCATAATTTGCATCTTGGTAGGTATACCCCCCTAAAATTTGGGGTATCAACAAAAATATTTGGAATTGTTGACAACTTACCCCTATATTTTTTACAGAATTATTCAAAAAATTTATATTTGCCACGTTTAATCTCTATAACACCTAGAAAAATATGAGCAAGTCAAAATTAGAGTACATATGGCTCGATGGGTACAAACCCACCCAAAACATGAGAAGTAAAACCAAGATCGAGAACGACTTCAGTGGTAAACTTGAAGATTGTCCAATTTGGTCTTTTGATGGTTCATCTACGTTGCAAGCTGAAGGAAATTCTTCAGACTGCCTGCTGAAGCCTGTTGCTATATATCCGGATCCGACACGTGAGAATGGATATCTTGTAATGACCGAGGTCCTGAATTCAGATGGAACACCACACGAATCCAACGCCCGAGCTACCATCGACGACAATGATGAAGATTACTGGTTCGGTTTCGAGCAAGAGTACTTCATCATGGATACACACACTCAACTTCCGCTTGGATTTCCTATAGGAGGTTATCCCGGACCACAGGGCTTGTACTACTGTTCTGTAGGAGGAAGGAACACCCATGGAAGGGATTTCGTAGAGGAGCATGCCGATCTTTGCATTGCTGCAGGATTAAACTTTGAAGGAATCAATCAGGAAGTCGCCAGCGGACAATGGGAATTCCAGTTATTTGCAAAGGGAGCGAGAAAAGCCGGTGACGAGATTTGGATTGCGCGCTATTTATTGGACCGATTAACAGAGAAATACGATTACTATATCGAATATCACCCAAAACCTGTGAAGGGAGACTGGAACGGGAGTGGAATGCATGCTAACTTCTCTAATTCTACATTACGAAATTGCGGGTCGAGAGAAATTTTCGAACAAATTTGTGAAGCTTTCAGACCGGTTACAAAAGAGCACATAGCGGTCTATGGAGAATTCAACGATCAGCGTTTGACAGGTTTGCACGAAACAGCATCGATTAAAGACTTTAGTTACGGAGTTTCAGACCGTGGAGCTTCCATTCGAATTCCTATCATTACGGTGGAGAATGGATGGAAAGGTTGGTTGGAAGACAGAAGACCGGCCTCCAATGGTGATCCGTATAAAATTGCAGCCCGAATCATTAAAACTGTGAAATCTGCAAAAGTCGAAGCAGTACTTGTATAGAACAAGCTTCTTCTTGTTGGTTAATTTACCTAAGCGCTCGGAAACGGGCGCTTTTTTTATTGCACGGTGAAGACGATAAAAGCGACGTACGCAACGATTAGAACCAGTCCGTCGCGCCATCCCAGGCGGAGTCCTTTCGGAAGAAACACCAGTGGGAAGATCAAGAAAGAAATGGCCAGCATCCAGTAAATATCACTTGTCAAAAGCCGTTGATCCATCACCTGAATGGGTGTTATCATGGCCGTTATTCCTAAGACGGCCAGGATGTTGAAGACATTCGAGCCAATCAAATTCCCCAGGGAAATCGCTTTTTCCTTTTTCAACACAGCAATGATAGATGCTGCCAATTCGGGTATGCTGGTTCCTATTGAAACCACTGTGATCCCTATCACGCGTTCACTAACACCAAAACTGCTGGCCAGGCCTACAGCCCCGTCGATGAGTAATTCGGAACCTCCCCACAACCCTACTCCACCCAAGGTGAAGAATAAAACGATCTTATACAGGGGCAAGGGTATATCATCTTCCGGCATTTCATCAACGACGGCTACTTTTTGAAATCGCAACAAATAAATGAGAAATACGATGAGGAGGGAAAACATAATAATTCCTTCGTACTGCTCAAGCAGCCCATCAAATTTAATAAAGAAAAAGAGCAAAAAGGAAGCGATCATCATAACCGGCCAATCGGTTGTATAGAAACTCTTCTCAACAAGTATGGGTGAAAGTGTTATTGTTATGGCCAGCACCATCGCCAAATTGGCAACGTTTGATCCCACTACATTTCCAAGGGCGAGATCCGGATAACCATCCAGGGCAGACTTGATGCTTACGATCAATTCTGGGGCAGAAGTGGCAAAGGAAACCACCGTCATACCTATGACGATTTTAGGAATATCCAATCGAAGTGATAAGGCTACAGCCGATTTCAGCAACCAGTTACCACCGAATATCAAGAGGGTAAGTCCCAGAATAATGAAGAGGAAATTCATAAAAATTGATACGAAGATACTATAAGAAATAAGAACATCGAATCATCAATCCTAAATTTATGGAAGTGAAAAAATACACGGCTTACAATAACTAACGAAATCTTCAGTTATATAACTATAAGTTTAGTTGCATAACTAAAAAATTAGTTTTAAGTTTACTTCATGGAACGATTAACAAACAAGGAAGAAGAGGTCATGCAGGCGCTTTGGTCGCTGGAAAAGGCATTTGTCAAGGAGATCCTCGAAGAATTACCGGGACGAAATCACTACAACACAGTTTCCACCATAGTGCGCAATCTGGAGGAAAAGGGATTTGTGGCGTATCGCGCTTTCGGAAAGACCCATCAATACTACCCTTTGGTGGAAAAAGAGACGTACGCGAAACGGTATATGAATATTGCCTCTCAACGTTATTTCAATAATAGCTACAAGAGCATGGTTTCCTTCTTTGCCCAGGAAGAGAAAATAAGTGCAGATGAACTGCGTGAGATCCTGGCTATCATCGAAAAAAAGGAATAACATGGAAGTGGGAATCTACTTGTTGAAATCGGTTGCGGTATTGTCCTTATTCTACGGCGTATACCTGTTGTTTCTTCGGAAGGAGACGCTCTTTCATACAAAGCGTCATTTCTTCCTGGCAGGTATTATAGCTGCGTTGGTCGTCCCTTTCATCCAATTTACGAATACCGTGATCATTGAAGTTCCGGCTACCGAATTAACCGCCCTTATTCCGCAGACACAAAATACGCTGGCCAATTCAATCCCCACCGAAACTACCGCCACCATCGATTATGGTTTCTGGGCGATGTTGCTTTACACGCTTGGAGCCTTGATTATGGCTTTTAAATTTTCAAGGGAATTGTTCTCTTTATTGTACTTGATCAAAGGACGGCCTGCGAGTTCGATCGGCAAATATACCTTTGTACAGGTGGATGATATGATCGCCCCTTTCTCTTTCTTCCGATTCATCGTTTACAATCCCAAGCTGCACAC
>JABDNM010000211.1 GCA_013043825.1 Flavobacteriaceae bacterium | reverse complement strand
GGTACTGGCCCAAAAAGATAGAGGAACGCTTAATGGGCTGCGCGAGGAGTAGTTCGGTAAATTCTTTGGAATTGTAATAATACATCACCCCAAAGATCGTCCCGATGAGCGGCACCAAAACTATGATCACGTTCATAAGGGTAATGACGGCCTTGGAGAGGTCATTATTCAGAAATAAAAGTACAATGCCCAATAGCAGGTAAAACGCGAAGTACACATAGCTCCAGCGGCTTCGCAGTAGATCGTAACAGCTGTATTTCAATATTTTAACCATAGGTATATTGTAATAAATTGGCGATGGCATGCTCAAAATCGGGCTCACCGGTCTTTTCCTTTAACTGGGAAATACTTCCCTGAAAGTAGATCTTCCCTTCCAGCAGAAATACGATATCACTGGCAACCTCTTCCACAAAGCTCATAATGTGTGAGGTGATCAAAATGGTCTTTCCTTTTTCTTTTTCTGAATTGATGAGTTGCTTTAGCCGGATAAGCGAAATTGGGTCAAGACCCGAGGTAGGCTCGTCAAGGATGATCAGCGGACTTTCAAACATAAAGGTGAGCACCAAATTGACCTTTTGCTTGGTACCGCCTGAAAGGTTACCCAGTTTCTTTTTTAGAAACGGCTCCAATCCGAATAATTCGATCAGGTGTTCTTCATCGGTCGATTTTGACCTACGCAGATCCTTGATCATGTTGATGAGTTCGGAAACAGTGAGATTGGCAGGGAAATTCGCGATCTGAGGCAGGTAATCGATCTCGTTTCGGTATTTCCAGCCTTTCCTAATAGATTTACCTTCAATTTCGATCTGTCCACCATCGGGGAGCACCATTCCCAAAACACATTTGATCAAAGTGGTCTTCCCGGAGCCATTCGGGCCCAGGATGGCAAAAGTACCACCCGAAGCTATCTCCAGGTCTACGCCTTTGAGCACCTCGTTCTTCCCAAACTTTTTTTGGAGTCCGCTAACTTTGATCATGTGCGATTTTTTTCATTCGTGGAGTGGGATCCATCAACTTATCCGGTGTAAATACCGGGGATACTTTTTCGGAAAAATCGATGATGTCGATAAACAGGCTTCTCATTAATATAAGTGCTTCCGGCGTTCGATTGACAACATAGGAAAATAGTTTTACCGGCCTGAACGGCACATCACCAATTCCATCCTTATCCAGGTCGTAGCCGGTGTAATTGCTCCAAAAGTTACTAAGGAACACATTGTCGTTCAACTTGCTGTTATAGGCCAGATCGAAGGAATTATACAGAAAATTATTGTTCTCAAATTTATTGGTATAGCAGGCGCCACGAAACTTAATCGCCCATCCGTTTCCGATGAAATCGTTGTGCAGGTAGTTTACCCTGTTGGAGCCTTCGATATTTATTCCGGTGGTATTATTCTTAAAGGTATTCCCCACTATTTCCGAATCGTTGATCTCTTTCAGGAGTACACCATAAGAGGCAGAACCCCAATTATCCTCGAACGTATTGCCATACATCTCGATCATTTTGGAGAACATAACAGCCACTCCTGCTCCATTGTTTTTGAATATATTATTCTCATAACGATCGTCATTGGAGAACATGAAATGGAGTCCGTAACGGATGTTATCGGAACTTCGGTTGTTGGTAATGGTGCAGAAATCGGAGAACTCCAGGTAGATGCCATCGCGCACATGGGTAACGATGTTTTGATCGACCTCGATATTATTGCAGTACCATAGTTGGATTCCGTTGCCTGAGTTGTATTCCTCTACGGCATCGCCCACGATGGTATTATGAAAGACCCTTCCGTCCTTGGCTTTCTCGAGGTAAATTCCGAAGAAAAGCTTTTCGAGTACCAGATTCTGAATTAAAAAATCACGGCTGTTCTTTACCCGAACGGCTGCGAAATCTTGGGTATAGCTGGTTCCAACGTTTTTGATGAACAGGCCATCCAGGGTTACTCCATCGGCGGTGATCGTTATGATCTCACCTTTAAATTCACCATCGATAACCGGATAATCTTCACCTATGATGGTGAGCGGTTTGTCAATCTCAATATCATATTCTTTGTAGGTGTCTTTTTTTACCAGGATGGTATCAAGCGCTGCCGCTTGTTTTACCGCGGCTTTAATCGATGTGAATTCGCACTGTTGACAAACTTCACGTATCTGCCCAGGAAGTATTTGGGTGAGAAGTAATGCGACGACCGGAATGATATGGAAATAGGGTTTCTTCAACTTAGTTTTTGTCGTGTTACAGAATTTCGAACTTGCCTCCTAAATGTAATGAAAAGTCTTCATCCAATTATGCGTCGAACAAGTTTTAGCGGATAAACATGTTATCGGATTATTAAAAACTTTGAATTTTTGTCCGCAAAGACATTATGCGGTGTTTCCGCTTTAAATGAGAAGACCTCATGCTTGTTGATCTCAATTTCAGAATTATTTATTCTGAAGAGGACCTTGCCTTCCAGCAGGACCAGCAGCGCATCCCTGGGGGAAGTGTGTTCGGGAAAAGTATGTCCTTTTTCGAGGCTGATCAACAAGGTTTCGCAGCTTGATGAAGCCCACAATTTGGTCACCTTCAGTCCCGAAAAACCGGTATCATTTATAGTTGGATCAATTTGAAGCATCGGTTAGTTATTTAAAAGCAATTGAATTTCTTCCCAGCTATACAATTCCCCACTTTTGGATTGCTGCAGGCTAACCGCATTCGCCTGGGAGGCCAGCGCCGCCAGGTTTGCACGCATAGGACTCGGAATTTCGGGAGAGACAATAAAGGTTGCCGAAGTCGCATCGATGAGCTTTTCGGGGGTTTCATAATCTGTCACCAGATACCTTCCGATTTCCGCTTCTTCAAAATCGGATAAAGCATTGATCATGCATTCGGCAGCGTCAAAATTATATACCTTTCCTTTTTTAGTGATCAACTGTGCCGCATGCTGCCTGTCGACGATGGTCATGCTGCAATAGTAGCAGCTGTCTTCTCCAAAGTTGATCTTTTTAGGTTCCAAATTGCAGGAGACCATTACGAAGAGTAGCGAAAATAAAGTGATTAGATTTTTCATGCTGAAAGGGATTTGCGTTTTTGTTTTCTACCAACGAAGTAAGCGACGAGCGACAATGCCATTCCCAGTCCTAACATATAGGCTCCCAACTGCGGATAGGAATGCGCCCTAAAATTGAGGATGTCCTTAGATCCGAATAATGGAGGCTGAAAGCCCATGACCGAACCATCGGGATTGGTGAACTTCATGATGGCTTTTGGATCGAGGTTGTGTCCGTAGTCATGCTCCCACAGGTAAAAGTCGTAGAGGCCGGCAGCACTTAATACGACCATAAGAATAAACCAGTAAAGGAACCATTTATAATTGGCCTTGAAGCCAATAATGAGACCCAGAATCGCTGTGGTAATTATTCCGATAGGAAATATTTTGAACTCGGGGATCGCATCGGGTATGTATTTCATTCCCACGTAATGATTCATCAAATTGATATTTTTAATGTCATGGGGATTGGCATCGGCAAAGTCATTGATGTAGATATCCATTCCCAAGGGGGTAGGATATTGAGGAGCCTCAAGGGTGATGTTCCAAAGTGGAAAGAGAAACAGGCCCAGAGTTAACAGGACTCCTACGATCATGATCCAACGTGATTTGTTCATCTGTAGTTAATTTAAAATTAGAGATAGGGAGAACGGTATGAAGGCTTTTTATGCGCTTCAGGGATTTTAAAAAGCGGGGATCATGTAGTCTCCCCGCTTTTCCTGGAAATACTAATCACTTCAACATTTCCACTAACAAAACATTAGTCTTCACCCATAGACCACGACAATTCGATGGATGAGGATGCAGGAGAAACCCTTACATATCCCTGCATCTCCTGGTGTAAGGCCGAACAGAAATCCGTACAGTAAAATGGCCATACACCAACATCTTTGGGTTCCCAGACGAATGTTTCGGTTTGTCCGGGCATGATCAAGAGTTCCGAAGTATTAGCACCAATCATGCTAATCCCGTGAGGAACGTCAAAATCCTGCTCCAAATTGGTTACATGGAAGTACACCTTGTCTCCCACTTTAATTCCCTCAATATTGTCGGGGTTAAAGTGACTTCGAATGGTGGACATGTATATATGCACATCTTTGCCATTGCGAACTACTTTTGCTTCGCTCTCGTTGGTGATGGCATATTTATGTTCGTTCTCTTCCAGTTTAAAGATCTTTCTCGAGTTTTTCATTACGATATCTGCTTCTATTGCCGCTGCGTAGTGGGGTTCACCAATGGTCGGAAAATCCAGGAGCAGTTCCATCTTATCTCCCGAAATATCAAAAAGTTGAGCCGATTGCGTCAACTCGGGTCCGGTGGGCAGATAACGGTCTTTGGTGATCTTGTTCATCGCCACCAGGTATTTACCGGATGGTTTTTTGGAGTTTCCGCCGGGAATCATTAGGTGTCCAATAGAATAATAAGCAGGTGCTCTGTCGATCACTTCCCAGGTTCCCACTTTCCACTTCACTACTTCAGAAGAAATAAAGAAAGAGGTATATCCATTGCCCTTATCATCAAACTCGGTGTGGAGTGGTCCAAGACCAGCCTGCTCAACAACTCCGGCCAATACGTCCTCAAACTTCAGAATTGGAATTCCGTAGGCATCTCCATCAAATTTTTCATTCTCGATCGCATCCAGCATTTTTGTAAAGGAGTGAACCGTAAGGTTAGCGGAAAGCTTCCCATTACCAACGATGTATTCACCTGTTGGGTCAACGTCGCAACCATGCGGAGATTTAGGGGTAGGCAGCAGATAGACCAATCCGGGTAGTTCGGATGCGTCTAGCATAAGCACCTTGTTTTTCATTGTCGATGTAGCCGTATGTGTTTTGTCATCATACACATTATGGGCATACTTGGTATCCATCATGGTTCCTTTTCCTGCCGCGATATATTCCTCGGCCTTTTTCCAGTTTACGGCGGCGATGAAATCCTTATCATTTTGTGATGCATTCACCTCCATAAGTGTACTGGCTTCTTCCGAATTATACGTAGAGAAGAAGAACCAACCATGTGAAGAACCTCGTCCGGGATGCGCCAGATCGTAGTCGAAACCGGGCATCATGATCTGGAATTTCAA
>JABDNM010000209.1 GCA_013043825.1 Flavobacteriaceae bacterium | reverse complement strand
GCTCCAGTGACCTATTTCGGCTTTATTGGAGGCAATTTGAATCAATTGAAAATTGAGATGATAGCTGCAAACCAATCCATGTCAACAGATCATAAACTGGGTTGGCATATTGGTGTTGGCCTGGATTATGCTTTTCACGACCAATGGAGCCTAAGGCCTAAATTGAATTATCAGGCGCTTACATCCAATAACCCGTTTATACCTGCCAATGACGTGAAACTCCAGTATGTTTCTTTAGGGATTGGGCTGCTCCGGTCTTTTTGACGAGCAATGAATAGCTGATATTTATCATATGAATTGCATCCATGTGATTGTAGTTTTGAAGAGAAATCAATACCACTTTATATGAATCTCTCCATACAATTTGTCAAAATGCCTTCCAGTGAGGCACTCACTGCATACACTCAAAAAAAATTTGAAAAACTTGAAAAAAAGTACAGTTGGTTGATCCATGCCGAGGTTTCTTTTAAGGTCAATAACGACGATGTAACTAAAGGAAAGATTTGTGAAGCTGAATTGAGCCTGCCTGGGCCTAGGATCTTTGCGATCTCCAACGAAAAGAATTTTGAAATGGCTGTGAAGGAAACCATTTCAGATTTGGAGAAACAGCTCAAGAAACGCAAAGCCACCTTCAGTCATCACTAAAACTCAATCTAAAACTTACACCATGAAAAAGATATTAGTTCCAGTAGATTTTTCCGAACATTCCGAATACGCCCTTGAAGTGGCAGCCATACTCGCCAAAAAGCATGACGCCGATATCATTGCACTGCATATGTTGGGTCTTTCTGAAGCCATGCTCACCAAGGACGAATCGCAGGAAATCGCAGAGGCCATTTACTATCTGAAACTCGCAGAAAAACGTTTCAGTGACTTTTTGGATCGAGACTACCTCAAAGGACTGAACGTGAAAAGCGCCGTGCAAAATTATAAGATATTCAAAGAGATAGACGGTGCGGCACATGATTACCATGCAGACCTCATCGTTATGGGTTCTCACGGAAGTTCTGGCTTGCGGGAAGTTTTCGTAGGCTCCAATACCGAAAAAGTAGTACGAACCTCAAGCATACCTGTATTGGTGGTGAAGAACCGCCCTATCAATTTTTCAATGGACAAAATGGTCTTCGCCTGTGACTTTTCCTTGGAGTATATTTCTGCTTATAAGAAAGCGGCTTCTCTGGCAGATTCCTTCGGAAGTCAAGTCCATTTACTCTATGTAAACACTCCGGATCGCTTTATGAGAACTAGTGAAATGGAGTCCAGAGCCTTTAAGTTTCTAGCCGAAGCAGGAGGGGATCATGTAGATCGATACGACACGGTTCGTTACTATTGCGACCGCACCGTAGAAGATGGAATATTCACCTTCAGTAATGCGAACAAAATTGACCTGATTGCACTCCCAACGCACGGAAGAAGAGGTTTGGCGCATTTCTTTGCCGGTAGCATCGGTGAAGAACTCGTAAATCATTCAGACTTACCTGTTCTCACATTTAAAATTTAGATTGTCGATTGTTGCGATAGACAGTTTGTTTTTGCAAGGAAAGAGGCCCGAATTCGGGCCTCTTTTAATTGTCAAGCACGGTATGCAAAGCAATCTCCACCATTTTTGAAAAGGAAGTTTCCCTTTCTTCTGAAGTAGTTTTTTCCTTGGTAACCAGGGAATCGGAAATCGTAAGTATTGCCAGGGCATTCACATTGTACTTGGCTGCGATGGTGTACAAACCAGCAGCTTCCATTTCAACACACAACACGCCAAATTCAGCCCATTGTTTGTACGAATCGAAGTCATCTTCATAGAATTCATCGCTCGACAGGACGTTGCCGGCCTTGATGGCTATGTTGTTACTCTTCGCATATTCGGCCGCTTTCATAAACAGTTCGAAATTTGCTGTTGGAGAATAATCGGAATTGATGAATCGTGAATTATTGATCCCGGAAGTAGAAGAGGCCGCCATGGCGATCACGATATCACGAATCTTAACATTCGCTTGATACGAACCAGCACTTCCAACACGAATTAAGTTTTTTACACCGTAATCATTGATGAGCTCATGGCAATAAATGAGTGCGGAAGGAATACCCATGCCGGTTCCTTGAACCGAAACGCGTTTCCCTTTAAAAGTCCCTGTATACCCAAGCATGGCACGCACGTCGTTATAGCATAAGGCATTATCCAGGAAAGTTTCGGCAATCCATTTGGCACGCATGGGATCACCAGGAAGCAGCACACTCTCCGCAATCTCACCCGGCCTTGCTTCTATATGAATACTCATTGCGGTGTTTTTTTGAGTGACTCCATCATAGATACTCCCGAAGAAGTTCCTATTCGATGGACACCTGCCTCTATGAATTGCATGGCAGATGGAGCGCTTCGTATCCCGCCAGAGGCCTTGATCATGATTTCTTCGCCAACATATTCTTTGATAAGTCGAACATCTTCTAAAGCAGCACCACCCGTTCCAAAACCAGTGGAGGTCTTGACGAAATCGGCTCCGGCCTTGATGACAATACTACAGGCCATTTTAATCTCGGAAGGTGACAATTCACAGGTCTCGATGATCACTTTTAAAACAGCATCATCGATCGCCTTTTTCACGGCGCTTATTTCTTCTCTCACCGATTTCTGGAGATCACCTTTGAAGAATCCCAGGTTCATTACCATGTCGATTTCGTCTGCTCCTTCTTTTACACATCGCTTGGCTTCGGAAACCTTACCCTTTTTTGAAACCGCACCTAGTGGAAATCCCACGGTTGCTGCGACTTTTACATCAGACTCTTTCAATAGGTTTGAGGCCAGGTGTACATAGCAACTGTTGACGCACACCGCATGGAAATTGTACAATTGCGCTTCCGAGCACAACTTTAAAATATCTTCTGGAGTTGCCGAAGCCTTCAACAAGGTGTGGTCGATAAATGTGTTTAAAGAGGTCATAAATTTATGTTTTGCCTTCAGGTTTTTCATATTTGAAGCTTACCAACGAATAAAATAACCATCCAAAGGCGGTAATAAACAAAATGCGTTGAAGGATACCTCTTAAATGATCGAATTGCAGCATAAGGAGTGATAATCCAATAGCCAAACAACACAATAATATAGCCGATGCCCGTTCAATGCGCTTCAGGAAAAATGAAACGGCAATACTGTAGGCACAGAAGGCGGTTCCGGTGATCATGGAAAATACCGAATGCGCCATGTGCTCACCTTCGAAGAAAACTACTTCATTGATGTGGCCATGTTGAAACACGCCGGTAAAAAACATCGCGGCAGCGAAGAAATAGAGTAAGTATAGGGGCAGCCAAAATTGACGAAGCACTTTGGTTCCCAACAATACGGTTGCGATGCCCAATAACATGAACACCAGGTTCATGATCCAGTTATTTGGAGTTTCCTGGGCGCCCAGTTCGCTAAGTGAATGCTCCACGCGGGAGTAGCCTTCCGCAGAAAATTCGGGAAGTATGAACGCGGTTAAGATCATCAAAACATAAACAATCGCGAATAAAGTAGCGTATAATCTCATGAGCAAAGTTTAAAAAACCAGCGGATTCAGATCGTAGCGTCTTAGGACTGGCAATAATTGCTCCAGGGGCACTTTTACTGAATAACTACCTGTATAGGATGGACACACAATACAGTCGTCGAAATAATATTCGACCTGCTTATCATCCAATACAAAGTTGTCTTTATACTCGTCAAAATTGTCCTGCGAGATCTCCCAGCAATCGTAATACATGTCTCCCGATTGAATCTTATTGGTAATAACTTCGTTGAGAATGGCCCGCATTTCTTCCTCGGAACCCGTGATGAAGAAATCCTCGTATTTCATGAACACCGAGCGGTTGAGATCGAAGTTAAGACAATCGAATGAATAGCTGGGATGTAGTGTTCCCGAATAGAAATTTTCTTTGTAAAAAAGGACACTAACCAATTGATCGTTCACGTTGTAGAGCTTATAATCGATGAACCGTTTTTCCCTAAATCGATCTGCGTTGATGGTATCACAGAAAAGTTCTTTGTCTTCCAAAATGCCAGCTTCCGTTCCAACAATGTCCACGTAGTGATTATTGATATAATCGTTGAAATTTACATAGGACTCTTTGATCTCTTCGTTCAATTGCGGGTAACTAAAATCGATGGTATAGAGATCGGCTTCTTTCAAATATTTTTTTGGAAGGATCAATTCCTGTAATTCTTCTTTTTCGTCCTTTTTATCAATGAGTTCCTTTTGCTTGATAACGATCGCTTTCTGCTTGTTTAATTCGACATCCTCCTTTTGAGGCATTACAGAATCTACCTCCATTTCCGGAGTTGTAGATTCTACGATCTCCGGCGTCCAGTGTTCTTCGGTTTGATTCTTACATGCTATTAGTCCAAGTGCGAGAATGATGGGAAATAGTATTTTCATAGTAATCAGATTATTGACTAAAAATACATTGGTGAAGCTAGGTATACTATGACAAATGTCAATAGAAAAAAACGCGCCTTCGTTGAGAAAACGCGCCTTTAAAATATAGACAACAACATCTAAATTTTATATAGTCAAAAATACGATCTAAAGCTTTTCAAAAAAATGATATTGATCAGTTCAGACAGTATCCTCCTGCAGTACCGACAATAATTTAGTGAGCATAATGAGTTCCGATTTGTTCTTGCCCGAGAAGGAAGCAGCAATTTTATTCGCAGTTTTCCAGATGAGTTGTCGGCGTTTTTCTGTGAAAAGCTTTCTATTTTCCTGGAAATACTCTTTGAAGCTCTCGAAGCAGTCGTCGGCATCCATTTGTTCGTATTCGAACCATTCAAAAACGATTTCCATTTGAAAAACGGCATCGGTATTGAATTCATCTTTGTAATCGTCGATCGAGGTCCATTCGGCTTGTACCAGCTTTTTCAAAGCCTTGTATTCCTGCTCTCTCACCACTTTATCTGCGGCTGCTATTGCATAGAACAATTCTCCAATTTTTTGGTAAAAAACCACTTGTTTTTCATTCGAGGTTAACATATTACTTCATATTTATAGATTTTAAAAATAAACTTCGGAAGCGATTAGAACTATGATATCCATCATGATTGGGATGAGCGTATAAATGCTTATTTTTGAACATGCACTTCCTCAAGGATCTAGGCACCAACATTTTTGAGACGATCTTCGACTCGGTTTCCGAAGGAATCATAGTTGTAAACAAACAACAGCAGATCGTAGCTGCCAATCCTTCAGCCAATGATATGTTTGGGTATTCAAAAAATGAACTCCTGGGTCAACCCTTGAATAGACTGGTACCCAATAAGTACCATGGAGTCCACGGCGATCACGTGAATCAGTTTATGAAGCAAAGTGACAAACGCCAGATGGGTAAGGGTCGGGACCTTTATGGAGTGCGTAAGAATGGAGAAACCTTTCCTGTGGAGGCTGGATTAAGTCCGTTCAATGTGAATGGTGAAACTTTCGTGATGGCGCTTGTGATCGATATAACAGATCGCAAGAAAGCTGAAATGGAACTGATTCACTGGTCTCGAATTTTCGATGAATCCCTTAACGAGATCTATATTTTCGAAGACGACTCCCTACGGTTCATGAATGTAAATAGGGGCGCGCAGAAGAATCTAGGTTACACTTTAGATGAACTGAAGCTATTAACACCAGTGGATATTAAGCCCGCGTTTGATCATGAATTATTCAAAAAATTGCTCGAGCCTTTGAAGAGTGGACATTCCGAAAAGTTAAAATTTGAAACTGTCCATGAGCGAAAGGACCGAAGTACATATCCGGTTGAAGTACATCTGCAAAGATCCATTCTGGGTGATCAGGAGGTTTACATTGCCATTGTACTAGATATTACGGAACAAAAGAATTACACCAAAAATCTCGAAAACACAGTAGAGGAAAGAACACAGCAGCTTACCGAGGCACTTGCGAAAGAGCGTGAGCTCGGCGAATTGAAAACTAAATTTCTCTCCTTGGTCTCTCACGAATTCAAGACTCCGCTAAGTGGAATTTTAACATCTGCCACGCTTGCTGGTAAATATACTGAAAGCGACCAACAGGAAAAAAGGAACAAGCATTTACGAACGATTCAAAGTAAGGTGAAATACCTGAACAATATCATCAACGATTTTCTTTCCATCGAACGTTTGGAAAGTGGAAAAGTAACTTATAAGTACAGTACTTTTCCCCTCAGCAAAGTTGTGAATGAAGTGGTTTACGATGCTAATATGCTTCTCAAGGATGGTCAGAGAATTAATTATCCGCAAGATATAGATGATATCCTGGTACATTTTGATGAGAAGATCCTCGAACTTGTCCTCGCCAATCTCATCAATAACGCCGTGAAGTATTCACCCGAAAATACCGAAATTGATATTCAGATCGTCCGCCAAAAGAAGTATCTTAAGATGCAGGTGATCGACCGGGGAATGGGAATTCCACAGAAGGAACAGAAATTTGTTTTCGACCGCTACTTTCGTGCAGAAAATGCCTTACTCAATCAGGGTACAGGGATTGGTTTGAATATTGCCAAGAGCCATTTGGAAAACCTGGGTGGAGCCATTACCTTTAAGAGTTCGGAAGAAAAGGGAAGTACTTTTCAAATTAAGATCCCCCTAACAGATAAACAAACCTAAAAATGAAACGCATCCTTATTATTGAAGACGATTCGGCTCTTCGGGAGAACACGGCCGAACTACTGGAGCTCTCGGGCTACGATGTAATCACTGCCCCCAATGGTAAAATTGGGATCGATAGAGCAAAAAATGACCGTCCCGATATTATCGTTTGTGATATTATGATGCCGGAAGTGGATGGTTATGGTGTTCTGGAAGCACTTTCCCTGGATGACCGTACCCAACATCTTCCATTCATTTTTCTGTCTGCCAAAACAGAACACAAGGAGGTACGAAAAGGCATGGACCTTGGTGCCGATGATTATCTCACCAAACCCTTTGAAGAGGCAGAATTACTTAGCGCAGTTGAAAGTAGGTTGGCTAAAGCGGCCATCTTAAGCACCATGCATCAAATAGGAGTGGAGCAGCCCGTAAGTGAAGAGGACAAAGACAAGTTGCGCAGCCTGAATGAGCTCAAGAATTTTTTCGATGACAATGGGGTAATAAGCACCTATAAAAAAGGAGAATCTATTTTCAAGGAAAACAGTCATTCAAATACCGTCTACCTTATTTTGGATGGAGTGGTAAAAACCCATAAGATGGATGAAAATGGAAAAGAACTCATTACCGCCTTGTACAAACCCGATGATTTCCTGGGTTTCACCTCCTTTGTCGATAATATCCCTTATCAGGAATCGGCTACAGCCATTGGCGATGTTGAATTGGCCGGAATTTCCAAGAACGATCTTAAAAATATACTTGGTAAAAGCAACAAAGTTTCCCTGGAATTTATGGACTTGCTCACCGATAACCTGAGCATCGTGAAAGAGCAGTTGTTGCAAATGGCGTATAGTTCGGTGCGAAAGAAGACAGCACAAACCATTCTTCAGTTTGCTGAAATTTTGAATAAAAAACCCAAAGAGAGTATCAAGATCTCTCGCTACGATCTTGCGAGCGTGGCTGGCATTGCGACCGAGAGCTTAATTCGCACCTTATCCGGGTTTAAAAAAGATGGGCTTATAGAGATCGAGGGTAGAAATATCCGTATTCTTGACTTGCAGGGATTACAAGCGATCGATTAACTGACATATATCATTCTTTAACTGGCAATGTCAAAATAAATTTGTCTTTACAATTTGCAGTAATGACGAATGTTTTAATTCCAACCGATTTTTCAGATAATTCCTGGAATGCAACAAGCTATGCACTGCAATTTTTTTCCGTTGAACCGGTAAATTTTTATTTGCTGAATGTAAACATCGCGAAGCGACAAGAAAAAAGTGGTGATACAAGGGCAAACGCCATTATTTTTGATACCGGGCGTACTAAAGGGTTGACCGATAAATTGGAAGAAACGCGGGTCCGAATAGAAAAAAACTTTCCCGACACCAACCATCGGTTTTATGTATTGCAAGAGCATACCTTTTTTATTGATGGTATTCGACGCTGTGTTCAGAAGTATCGAATCGATTTCATCGTTATGGGAACTAAAGGAGCAACTGGACTCAAAGAAGCAACTATAGGCACTCGAACAGGTGAAGTGATCACGAGGATTAAATGTCCTACCCTGGTTATTCCCGAAAATGCTGAATATGAGCCACCAAAAACGGTGGTATTCCCAACAGATTTCAATAACTTTTATAAGAATAAGATCCTCATGACTCTGGCGGAGATCATAGCCATGCACGATTCTAAAATACGGGTATTACATATTAGTAAAAGCAAACAAAAACTCACCACGCTGCAAAAGGAGAACAAAAGCTTTTTGGAAGACTTTCTTGAAGACCATGATCATAGTTTTCATACGATGAGCGATCATCACCTCGAGGATGCCCTGGATGATTTTGTTCAAACCCATAATATTGAAATGATCGCGATGGTTGCAAAGAATATTAATTTCTTCGAGCGATTGTTGTTCAAGCCATCGGTTGCAAAAATCAGTTATCATACACACATTCCATTTCTGGTACTTCACGAGTAAAAAGCGGGAAAATATACAGCTGATCAATATCATTTTTTGCTGGAACATTCCCAACTAGCTTTGGAACAACCACAGGAAACAATGAGAAAAATTCTAATCCCAACCGACTTCTCCGAAAACGCGATGAATGCAATTCGGTTCGCTATGGAGCTATTTAAGTTCGATCGGAGCGATTTTATTGTGATGCATGCTTTTGCCGATGAGGTGTATGAGAATACACTGGAAATGGAGCGTTCCTTCTTTGAGGAATACCGGGACAAAATGCAGAATGCAACCGAAAGACAACTTCAGAAGGTAGTATCTGAAATGCTCGAGATCTCACCCAATCCAAACCATAAATATAATTACCTGGCCACCTTCGATACGATGGTAGATGCCTGTAACGATATTGCCAATAAAGAGAACATCGATGTGATCGTTATGGGCACAAGGGGTAAAACCGATGATAGGGAGATAACCTTCGGGAGTCAGACCTTGCAGGTAATTAAATATGTGAAATGTCCTGTTCTGGCGGTTCCAAAAGGATTCGAGATGGACGTTATGAAGAACATATTATTTCCAACAGATTATCTAATTCCATACAAAGGCAGGGAAGTCAAGCTGGTGAATGTGTTGGCAAAAAACTTTGGAGCTATGATCCATGTACTACACATCACAGGGAAAAAGATTCTGGCGCATCGCCAGGAAGATAACAAGACATTTCTCGAATGTTCTCTGGATGAGGATTTATGTCAATTTCACACCCGTGAGGGAAAAGACATAGCAACAACGATCAATTCCATGGTGAGCGAAGAGTCCATCGACCTGCTGGTGATGGTTAACTCCAGACACTCATACATGGAAAGCCTATTGGTGGACTCAACCATCGACACCATTGGGTTGCATATTAAGATCCCGTTCCTCGTCCTGCAAAATTTACCACGTTGAGATAAACTTAAAGTATTAGATCATGAAACGCATCATCCTTCCTACCGATTTTTCTGAAAACGCCTTTAACGCGGCATTGTATGCAACTCGTTTGTTCGCGAGAGAGAAATGTACATTTTACTTGTTGCATACCTACACTCCATCGGCGTTTTATGTAGGATACAATACGCTGAATACCTATTCCAGCTTGCAACTGGAGGAGATGGTTGCTGAAAATGCGAAACGCGGACTGGAAGAAGTTGAAGCACGAATAAAACAAGAAGAACAAAATACCAATCATCAATTCGTGAAAATTGCGGCATTCAATTTATTGACCAACGAAATTGAGAATCTAGTAGAAACACATGGGATAGACCTGGTAGTGATGGGTACTAAAGGAGCTACCGGTGCCAAGGAAGTATTTATTGGAACTCAAACGGTGCATGCCCTGAAAAAAGCCAAATGTCCCATTTTAGCAGTACCTGCAAGTTTCCACTATGAAGCTCCCAAGGAAATTCTGTTCGCCACAGATTTTAAATTTGAACAGAACAACCCATTCTTTCCTTTGATCAAGGATATAGCACAAAATAACGCAGCAAGGATCAACATTCTCAATGCTTATTACGGTTATCCATTGAGTGAGGAACAAGAGGGAAACAAAGATTTTATGGATAACTACTTTAAATCGGCCTCTCATATCTTTCACACTGCGGAAAATGTAGCAGTGGTGGTAGCTGTGGAGGAATTCCAGATAAAGCACAAGATCAACTTTATGGTCATGGTACAAAACCAGCATACCTTTTTTGAAAACCTATTATTCAAACCGGTGATCAACGAGATTGCATACCACACACAAGTTCCATTCCTGGTAATACCTTCTAAAGATAAAATCCAGTAGCTCGCCGGATCAAGCCTAAAAGGAATTGATATATATCATTTTTTCTAGTTCGATTACCATCTACTTTTAAGACTGTTCAATAATTTGTTTGAAAAATGAGGAAGAAGATATTAATACCTACAGACTTTTCTAAGAATGCGTGGGGGGCCATTGGATATGCCATCGACTTGTTCAAAAATGAGTCTTGTGATTTTTACATCCTCAACGTTTATTCGGTGGATGCTTACGAGATCGAACAACTATTACTCACTTTCCCCGATAGGTCGCTATTTGAGATTGCTGAAGAGAATTCGGAATTAGGACTGAAAAAGATCTCACAGCGTATATCGTTCAGGGATGAATCTTTAGATCACCAATATTTTTACATCTCGCAGCAGAACGATCTTATCCCCGCTATGAAGGATTTGGTAGAAAAGAAGGATATTTCTTTAATCGTGATGGGAACCAAAGGCGGCACCGACGCATTGAACGTGGCTTTTGGAAGCAACACCGTGAAGGTGATGGAGCAAATTAGAAACTGCCCGGTGTTGGCAATTCCACCTAATGTGATTTTTACAGATCCCAATGAGATCGTATTTCCCACCAGTTTCAGAACGCATTTTAAAAGGCGCGAATTAAATCATTTGATTGAGATCGCAAAACTTACTAATTCACCCATTCGCGTGTTGCACATAAAAAAAGAGGCAGAATTGGACGAGGAGCAACTCAACTATAAGGAATTACTGACGGAATGTTTGGATGATGTTGAATTCACTTTTCATAGCCTGGAAGATAATAACATTAAAAAGGCGCTTCAGATTTTTGCGGAAAGCCGAGGAAGTGAAATGATTGCTTTTATCAATAAGAAGCACACCATCTTCGACAATATCTTTTCAACTCCCATGGTGAAAAAAGTGGGTCTAACTACCAAAGTTCCACTCCTCGCCATGCACGACCTGAGGAATTAAAATTTAAATTATGAAAGAAATTGGTATATGGCTGGACAAGAAATCGGCCTACATTATTGACAATAACAGTAAAGATAAGCAGGTTCTACTACGTGTTCAATCTGAAGTTGAAGATTTTCATCCACATGGGGGTTCGGGGACCCGCTTCAAAGGTGGACCGCAGGACGTGGTTCAGGACAGCAAGTACCTGGAACGTGAAATTCATCAGTTAAAATCTTACTTCGATGAGATTTCTAAGCAAGTTGGTAAGGCTAAGCAGATCGTGTTGTTCGGACCGGCACAAACGGCAGCTAAATTGAATAAAGAGTGGATGCGGTCCTACCCGAATCTAAACAAGCGGGTTAAAGATGTGCTGAAAGCCGATAGCATGACAGAAAACCAAATGAAAGCTTTCGTACGAGAATACTATTCTAATCCAAGACCGAGTTCGTCTTATTCTTAAATCATGGACCTTCAGCAATTCGATGTAGTGAAATCATCCGGGGAAATTGTCCGCTTTTCGGTGGATAAACTTCAACATTCGCTGCGGCGCAGTGGAGCAGATGAGGATACAGTGCAAATGATCACGGATTCGGTAAGCAATGAACTTTATCCGGGAATATCTACCAAAGAGATCTACAACAGGGCATTTTCATTGCTGAAGAAGCGCAAGTCGGTCTTCGCTTCTCGCTATAAACTAAAAAAGGCCATCTATGAACTGGGCCCCACAGGTTTTCCATTTGAACGATTTGTTGGTGCTGTTCTAAAATACTCAGGCTATGAAACGTCCATCGGTATAACCGTCAAGGGAAAGTGTGTGGATCACGAGGTCGACGTACTGGCACAAAAAGATGGGGATCACCTCATGGTAGAATGCAAATTTCATGGAGATCATAAGAATAAGTGCGATGTAAAGATTCCACTCTACATTCATTCACGATACAAGGATATTGTTTCTTATTATGCAAAAAAGAATAAGGAGCATCCTTATCCCAATCAAGGATGGCTTGTTACCAATACTCGTTTTACCAGGGACGCCATGCTTTATGGCAAGTGTGCAGGGCTATATCTTATGAGCTGGGACTACCCCGAAAAAGATAGTTTAAAGGATCGAATCGATCGCCTGGGGTTATACCCGATCACTGTGTCTACGCTCTTGACTGCACGTGAAAAGCAGTTTCTACTCAGTCGCGATGTAGTGCTGTGCAGGGAATTGCTGAACGACAAATTTTATCTGGACCACTTAGGGATTGGCGCCTCACGTAAGGAGCGAATCGTCGCGGAGATCAAGGCGCTCTGTAACATTTAACTACGCATACAATGAATCGTATAACTGTTCATTTTTTAGGGGGAGCGGGTACCGTGACCGGTTCTAAATTTCTTTTGGAGACTGAAGAGATCAACTTGATGATCGACTGTGGAATGTTCCAGGGCCTTAAATCCCTGAGGGAATTAAATTGGCAAGACCTGGCGTTCGATCCATCCAAAATCAACGTGGTCTTGTTAACACATGGACACCTGGACCATACTGGCTATCTGCCAAGACTGGTCAAGCAGGGCTTTTCAGGAAGGATCATCGCCACCGCCCCAACCCAAGCCATCACAAAGATCATCCTCAAGGACAGTGCGAAGATCAATGAAGAACAAGCGGAAGAAGCCAACCGTGAAGGTTATAGCAAACATGAACCAGCCGAGGCCTTCTATACGATCGAAGATGTTCAAACCACGTTAAACTACTTCGAAGCTGCTCCCAGGGACCAATGGCAAGAACTTTCCGAACATGTGCGTTTTCAATTTCGCTATAACGGTCACATCCTGGGTGCAACTTTCGTGGAACTTGATATCTACGGAAAACGATTTGTTTTCTCGGGGGATGTTGGCAGACCGGAAGATTCTTTGCTGAATTCACCCGAGAAACCGGAGTGGGCAGATTACCTATTCCTGGAGAGCACCTATGGCAATAAGCTGCATCCCACTGAAGATCCTTCCGATGTGTTGGTAGAGCTCGTTCGGGAGAATCTGCTTCAACAAGGTACCTTGATAATCCCGTCATTTGCCGTGGAGCGATTGCAGGTGCTTATGTTCCTGCTCTGGACGCTTTACAGGCAAAATAGAATCCCCAATGTTCCCATCTTTGTCGATAGCCCTATGGGTAACAATGTCCTGGACGTATTCGCACAGTTTCCCGAATGGCACAAGCTCTCACCCACAGATTTTGGAAATATGGAGCGTCATGTAGAGATCATCGAATCCTATCGGGAAACCTGGGAGACCATCGACGATCCCAGATCCAAGATCGTGATCGCGGGTAGCGGTATGGTAACTGGTGGCAGGGTGCTAACTTACCTTCAGCAATTGATCGATATTGCTACAACAACCATCCTACTAGTTGGGTTTCAAGCTGAAGGCACTCGTGGAAGGGACTTGCTGGATGGATGCCATGAATTGAAATTCAAGGGAAAATACTACCCTGTCAAAGCACATGTTCGGCACATTCAAAGCTTGTCGGCACATGCCGATCAGGCTGAGATCCTGGATTGGCTGAGTGAGATCAAGAACATACCGGAACGTGTTTTCCTGATCCATGGGGAACCATCGGCAGCACAGGGATTACGGGTTAAATTGAAAGATCGATTTAACTGGGATGTTTCCGTGCCGAAGTTGGGAGAAACCGTAGAGATCATCACGGTTTAGCGCACTTTTAAAACTGACCGATATCATTTTAATTCAAGGCTTCACTGCGTAATTTTAGGGATTAATAAATTACTAACAATAAATTCAAGTAATATGTCATTAGTTAAGTTTAACAGAAGACGATTTCCATGGATAATCGACGACGTCCAGAATTGGATGGATAACGAGGATTTCTTTTCCGATGACTTTTTTGTCAAGGATCGAAATCTTCCGGCCATGAATGTGAAAGAACATAGTGAGAATTTTGAGATCGAACTAGCAGTGCCTGGTTTTGAAAAGAAAGACATCGAAGTAACCATGGAAAACGATGTACTTCATATTTGCGCTAATAAAAGCAAAGAAGAAGCTGAAGAGGATGAAGGATATACCCGAAAAGAATTCAGTTATCAATCATTCGATCGAAAGTTAAAGCTTCCTTCTTCCGTGAATCAAAACGAGAAGGTAAAAGCTACGTACAAGAACGGGGTGCTTAAGCTCAATCTATTGAAAAAAGAAGCGGCTAAAGTTCCACCTAAAAAAGTAATTGAGATCTCCTGATCTCACAAACAAGACAGAAGGGATCTAATTGTCCCTTCTGTTTTAATGTAAAAAGAACGCCATGAAAACCAAGAAACCCACCTATAAATTCATTGCCTGGAGTAATCCCGAAGCACTGCATCAATCATGTATAGAGTGGATACAAGAACTTGAGTTCGTGAAGGACGAACAACGTTTCCTGGATGATTTGATCAAGAATCATACACTATCCCTTATTTCGGGAAAAACCTATAACAACAGTATTGCGCTCATCGCTCAACTTTCCAGTGTGGAAAAAGATTTGGATACATTGCTTGGGAACGTGAAGAAACATTCCAATGAACTTAGTGTATTGGTTGACGATGTGGAAGAACCTGAAGTTGAAAACACCTTCAAAGAGAATCATGCTATGATCAAGATTCAGGTTTCACGCTACCTCAGTGAATACCGAAAAACCAAAAAACGTATTTTCAAATTGATCAAGCGCATCATGAAATCTGAGAAGCAAAAGCGGCTCTTGAAATAGTGTATTCCCAATTCAATATTAAAATGAAATTCGATACTATGAAGTTCCTAAGCCTTATACTTATTCTAGCAATTCCCCTATTGAGCAGTTGTTCCTCCAGCAAACTTGTAAATGAATGGCGCAGCCCGGAAGCAGTAAATTTTGAGGCCAATAAGGTCCTTGTGATTGGCCTGGCTAATGACAAAGAACTCCGCCGTCAATTTGAAACAGAATTGACCTCCCAACTTGAAAAGAACAATGTGACTGCTGTGCGCAGCATCGATTTCTTTGAAACCGCTTTTACCGATGAACGAAAATCGGAGGAAGAATTGAATAAGATCGAACAGCAACTATTGCAGGCTGGTTTTGACGCCATCCTTTTTTCCAAGGTTACAGGTTCGGAGGACAAGGTGACAGCGGTTCAACAAATGCGCAACCTCAACGATACCTTCCGTAATTTCAAAGAAGACTTCTACGAGTCTCAGGATTTATATTCCTCAAGGATTACGTATGAGAGTTATACCTTATATCACGCCGAAACTAATTTGTATTGTATTTGTGTGGAAAAGGAACGTGAATTGCTTTGGAGTGGTAATATCGATATTGTGGAATCCCCGAATAGGAATCGCGGTATTCGCGACTATATCAAAACCCTTATCGAGATTTTGGACGAAAGACAGCTGCTTATCGTCGACCTATGAAAGTCCTTGTCTACAGCGCTAAAGATTTTGAGATTCCCTTCCTGAAACTTGCCAATAAAGGAGCCCATGAGATTACTTTTATTTCTGAACGGTTGACCACCGAAACGGCTTTTCGAGCGATTGGGTACCGTGCGATCTCCATATTCTCGGCAGACGACGCCTCCTACCATGTTTTGGATAAATTGAGGGATTTTGGCGTATTATACATTTCATTGCGTTCTGCGGGACATGACAACATCAATTCAATGGCTGCAGCCAGAGCCAAGATTAAAGTGGCCAATGCTCCCGGATATTCTCCCAATGCAATTGCCGAGCATGCAATTACTTTACTTTTGGGATTGAACAGGAAACTCATTCGGTCGTTTCTCCAAATAAGAGAACAAGACTTCCGTTTGAATAATTTGATAGGAATCGATCTCGTTGGCAAGAAGGCTGGCGTAATAGGGACCGGACGAATTGGAAAGGTCTTGTGTAATATTCTGCATGGATTTGGCTGTGAGCTTTTGGCGAATGACCTTGCTCCGGACGTAAAACTAGCTAGTAATTTTGGAGTACGATATTTAGAACTGGATGAGGTTTGTAGAAAAGCTCATCTCCTGTTTATTTGTGTTCCTTTAACAGACCAAACCTATCGTATGATCGACGCAGATCGAATAGAATTGATGCAAGATTCGGCGATTTTGGTAAACGTAGCCCGTGGTGCCGTAGTACACACAGAACAACTTTTGAATGCTCTGGACAACAATCAATTAGGCGGTTATGCCACCGATGTCTATGAGGACGAAGCTGGAATTTTCTTTTATCAACATTCCGAAGACAAAAAAGTTGATGATCCACTGTTCTGGCGCTTGTTCGATCACCCGAAGGTCCTTTTGACCCCACATCAGGCCTTTGCAACCAGAGAAGCGCTTACGAAGATTGCGGAAACTACGATCTACAATTTGAATTGTTGGGAGGAGGGAAAGGATTCCATCAACGCTATTTAGGGATTGGTTTTTGGCAATAAAAGTAGGGGTACGGGACTCGCATAGACGATCTTCTCGGTTTCCGAACCAAACATGAACCGATCCAAAATCGATTCTTCCAGTACAAATAGGGCCTGTATATCCACCCGGTTCAGTTGCATGTAGGCGTCTACTGCTAGTGGGATTGGGATTCCTCGTAAAGTATGTGATTCGTAGTCCAGATCCTTCAACACATCCATCACACATCCATCACAATCGTGTAAAGGACCTTTATTCCTGGCCTTCAATTTTAGCAGATGTAAATGTGGATTGAACAGATGGATCAAATCCAGCAGCGGTTTGGCCGCCGGATTCTTGATATCCCTGCACGATCCCGCAGTAAATAGGATCGAGTTCAACCCCTTGAATTTTCGTCCTTCAGGTATAACCAGCATGGGGCAAGCGACGTTGCGAATAACACGCAGCGTTGTACTCCCGAAAAGCACCTCCTTGGCACCGGTTGTTCCATGAGATCCAATCACCAAAAGATCTATATTTTCGGTAATGATCAACTGGTTTATAGAATCGCACAACGGCTCGAATTCAACGTCTACTTTGAAGGTGTATGACTCAGCTTCGAATTCTTGCATAATTGGCAGTGCAAACTCTTTCAGACGTTGCTTGTAGTCTATGGTCACAGATTGTACCATGGTGTCTACATCTGGCTCACTCATAAAAGTCTCAGAGACGAAGTTGGAGTTTTTTTGAACATTCAGAAAATAAAAGGAGCAAGATTTCCCAGAGAATAGTTCCAGCGCATATCGAATGGCATTTTTTGAATTATCAGAGAGATCGGTTGGGAGAAGAATATGTTGCATTGTAAAAGTGTTGTGGGCTGTACAATTCATAAAAATAGTCTGTGTCCTTTGAAGAAAAAATGACAAATATCATGATTCAATATTCACATGATTTAACCTCTAAAAAGTCGATTTGAGGATATGACGGATGTCATAGAATAAGCAGTATTCCACCTCTATTTTTGAATAATTTTAACATCATATCCTAATGAAAATACTGATCAACGCACTACTTATCTTACTTTCCGTCGCCTTAGTCTCCTGCGGAAATTCCGAAGAAAAAAAAGAAGAAAAACAATTAAAGATTGGATCCAAAGAAAAGGTCGAAACCAAAAAGGAGCCCCAAAAGGATTTGGCGATTACATCGACCATCGATCTCAACAATAAAGGTGTTGGCCCTATCAAAGACCTTGAATTACCGGCTACCATAGACAATGAAATGGCGACCCGTGGTGAGGCGGTCTTCAAGACCAAATGTACCGCTTGTCACAAGCCGCTTAAAAAGTTCATTGGTCCACCACCCGTTGGGATACTGGAGAAGCGGTCTCCTGCATGGATCATGAACATGATCCTGAATCCGGAAGAAATGGTTCAGAAAGATCCCATTGCCAGACAATTATTGATCGATCATAATGGCTCACCTATGGCAAACCAGAGTTTGACAGAGACAGAAGCCAGAGAGATATTAGAATATTTCAGAACACTTAAAAAAGAAGAAGAATGAAAACTACGATCAAAATAGTATGCCTTTTTAGCTTGATCCTTTTGGTGGGATGTAAGGACTCTGAAAAGCAGGCAAGCGATTCTACATCCACAGAAGCCACCACGACGACCACAAATACCGAAAAGCAAGGTCAGGCCTTTTTGAAAGACGACGAAGCCAAACCCACGGTTTTGGACATCGCAATTGGTTCACCGGATCACACCACCCTCGTTGCGGCTGTTCAGGCAGCCGAACTAGAAAACGTACTGGTGAATACGGGACCATTGATGGTCTTTGCACCTACCAATGCTGCATTCGACGCCCTGCCTGAAGGTACGGTTGAGGATCTGCTCAAGCCGGAAAACAAAGACCGGTTGGCCTATATCCTGAAACATCATGTTACCCCGGGAAATTACGCTAAAGACTTTATAAAGAAATTTCCATCACTGGGTCAAGCCAGTAATGAGAATATAGTAGTAGAAGTGAAGGGCGAGGATGTTTATGTAGGGGGAGCCAAAATTTTGGCGAGTGTACCTGCAGGAAACGGGATCGTTCATGTGGTGGATGCTGTAATTCTACCAAAAAACTAAAAATCAACTTAAAAAAGATACCATGAGAAAATTGAGTTATTTCATCCTGTCAGGTTTATTACTTGCTGGAATGATTAGTTGCAACAATGGTTCAAAGGGCGATAAGAAAAAAGGCGCTCTGGGAAGCAATGCTGCAGAAAAAGTGTATGTAGCACCCGGTGAATACGATGAGTACTATGCCTTCGTATCGGGGGGGTTCAGTGGTCAGCTTTCAGTATATGGACTGCCCTCTGGACGTTTGTTCAAAGTGATCCCTGTTTTTTCACAGGATGCTGAAAAGGCCTGGGGATACAATGAAGAAACCAAGCCCATGCTGAATACTTCCCATGGATTTATACCCTGGGACGACTCCCACCACCCGGATATCTCGCAAACCAACGGGGTAGTCGACGGTCGATGGGTGTTCATCAATGGAAACAACACACCGCGTATCGCGAAGATCGATCTAACCACCTTCGAAACTACCGAGATCATAGAGATCCCGAACAGTGCGGGTAATCACAGTTCTTCTTTTGTAACCGAGAACACCGAATATGTCGTGGCAGGTACCCGGTTTTCGGTACCAATTCCACAGCGGGATATTTCCATCAAGGAATACAAGGGGAATTTTAAAGGAACACTCAGTTTTATAAGTGTGGATCCAGAAGACGGTGGCATGGACCTGAAATTCCAGATCATGATGCCGGGCTTCGACTACGATCTCGCACACCCCGGACGCGGAGCATCTCACGGATGGTTCTTCTTCTCAACCTATAATACTGAGGAGGCAAGTACACTCATGGAAGTTAATTCATCTCAAAATGATAAGGACTTTATTGCCGCGGTCAATTGGAAAAAGGCCGAAGAATATATCAAGCAAGGGAAAGGTAAAATGATGCCGGCTAAATATGCCCACAACGTTTACGACGAAAAAACACACATGGCTACTTCTACCATGAAGGACCAGGTGTTGATGTTAGATGCTTCCGAACTGCCCGAGTTGGTTTATTTACTTCCAACACCAAAATCTCCACACGGTTGCGATGTAGATCCAACTGGAGAATACATCGTTGGTAACGGAAAGCTGTCAGCAAATCTTACGGTGCATTCATTTACCAAGATGTTGGCTGCCATCGAAGCAGAAAAGTTTGAAGGCGATGCTTACGGAATCCCAATTCTTAGCTTCGAGGATGTTTTAGCTGGTGTGGTTGAACAGGCTGGATTAGGTCCCCTGCACACCGAATTCGACGGGAAAGGAAATGGATATACTACCTTCTTTATCTCTTCGGAAGTGGTGAAGTGGAAAGTAGGAACCTGGGAGGTCATCGACCGTGCTCCGTGTTATTACTCGGTGGGACACTTGATGATCCCGGGTGGAAACTCCAGAGAACCGTTTGGCGACTATGTATTGGCTATGAACAAGATCACCAAGGATCGTTATCTGCCAACCGGACCGGAAGTAACCCAAAGTGCCCAATTGTATGATATTCGAGGGGATAAAATGGAGTTGCTGTTGGATTTCCCAACCGTTGGGGAACCGCATTATGCAGCTGGAATTCGAGCCGACATAGTCATGAAGAATTCCAAGAAGATCTTCAAATTGGAAGAGAATGAGCATCCGTATGCCATTACCAATGAAGGGGAGACCAAGGTAACACGCAACGGAAATGAGGTACATATTTATATGTCTACCATTCGAAGCCACTTCAATCCAGATAATATTGAAGGAGTTAAAGTTGGTGACAAGGTATATTTCCATGTAACCAATTTGGAACAAGACTATGATGTGCCACACGGTATTAGTATGATTGGTGCTAATACTTCAGAACTTCTAATAATGCCCGGACAAACCGAAACATTTGTCTGGGAGCCTAAGCAGGTAGGTGTATGGCCGTTTTACTGTACAGATTTCTGTTCAGCATTACACCAGGAGATGCAGGGATATGTAAGGGTTTCGCCAGCATCTTCTTCCATCGAACTATCCTGGTCATTGGGCGAGGACTAGACGTTTTTAAGTAGTGGAAATGTTTAGTGATTAGTGTTTCCAAGAAAAGCGGGGTGAGAAGATTAACCCCGCTTTTTAATACAACAATCTAAAAAATCAACACCTATGAAAAAGTCAAATTGGGTAATGATCCTTGGCTCAATATTGATCCTCGGGCTCTTCCTTTTTCCCTTGTGGAATATTCGGTTGGAGGCTCCGCAATATCCTATCCCTCTGGGGATGGACATCTACATCAACGATTTTGCCGATGAGCATCCGCATGACATCAAGAATATTAATTTGATGAATCACTATGTTGGTATGAAGTACATCCCGGAGACGATCCCAGAATTCAAGATCTTTCCCACCGTTATAATAGTTATGTTTGTTCTGGGACTCCTTATTGGTATAAAAGGAAACTACAAATGGTTCATGACCTGGTTCATCGTCATGATCGTCCTGGCGGCTGCAGGGATCTACGATTTCTACCTTTGGGAATCAGACTATGGTCATGACCTGGATCCTAAAGCCATCATGAAGTTTACAAATCCGGACGGAAGTATCATGGGATTTCAACCACCCTTATTCGGATCGAAGGATATTCTTAACTTCCGGGCACATTCCTACCCACAGTTAGGAGCTTACTTCCTGGCCCTGGGAATAGCAGCTTCCTTTGTTGCTTACATTCTGGGCCGGAAAGAACAAAGAAAAACGTAAGGATATGAGAACACTAATCACACTACTTGCATTGCTTATCTTCACTTCATGCACCATCCGCCCCGAACCCATTGTGTACGGGGAAGATTCCTGCCATAGTTGTAGTATGACTATTGTTGACAGGCAACATGCTGCCGAGATCGTTACAAAGAAGGGGAAAGTCTACAAATTTGATGCAGCCGAATGCATGATCCGCGCAATCCCCGAATGGGGTGATGACAAGATTGGAATGTACTTGGTAACCGACTATGCTCAACCCGGTAAATTAGTCGATGCAGAGATGGCTTCCTTCGTAGTTTCTCCCAAAGTTACCAGTCCGATGCGCGCCAATTTATGTGCCATGAAAAACTCCGATCGAGCGAAGAAGCTTCAACAGGAATTGGAAGGTAATATCTACTCCTGGGAGGAGATACAACATCATCTCGCGAAAAATTAGTCGCTTCCATTGTGAAAATGACCCTACATATCGCAATTGGAATTGCCTTGGTGTTTTCCATAAACTCTAACGCAAAGACCATCGTTGTATGTGAAACCTGCGAATTCCCATCGATCCGGGAGGCTGTGGAGTTTAGTGCGCCTTATGATACTTTAGAGATTCGAAAGGGGACATACAAAGAATTCAACATACGAATAGATAAACCTCTAACGTTGCTAGGAATTGATTACCCCATCATCGATGGAGCATTCAAAGGTGAGATCGTCCAGGTGGTTTCAGACCACGTTACCATTGATGGACTTTTCATTATTAATGTAGGGACCAGTTATACGGAAGATTTTGCAGCTGTTCGTGTATCGAATAGCGAACATTTCCTGGTTCAGAACCTGGTCTTGGAGAAACTTTTCTTCGGAATCTATATTGAAAAATCAAATAACGGTCGTGTTTATAACAACAAGATCGTAGGTGATGCTGAAGAGGAGTATAACTCGGGCAACGGAATCCAATTGTGGTACAGCAACCATGTAGAGGTGGACAAGAATATCGTTACACACGTTCGGGACGGCATCTACCTTGAATTTTCGAATTTCTGCAAGATTACCAATAATAGGAGCAATGATAACATTCGGTATGGGCTACATTTTATGTTTTCCAACGACGACCTTTATCAATTCAATACCTTTGAGAACAATGGTGCCGGTGTGGCTGTCATGTTTTCCAAGCAAATAGAAATGCTCGATAATACCTTTAAGAATAACTGGGGCCCGGCCTCCTATGGGATCTTGCTGAAGGAGATCAACGATTCCAATATTCGTCGCAATCGTTTTCAAAATAACACCACCGGGATCAACATTGAGGGATCCAACAGGGTGAATTATGAACACAACGATTTTGTTGGAAACGGATGGGCGGTAAAGTTTCGTGGTGCATGCTACACCAACATATTTCGTGAAAATAACTTCCTTTTCAACTCCTTCGACCTGGCGTACAACAGTAAAGTCAACGACAACCTGTTCACCCAAAATTATTGGAGTAATTATACAGGCTACGATCTGAACGAAGATGGATTGGGAGATATTCCATACCGCCCGGTAAAATTATTCACCTATGTCGTAAACCGAACCCCGGAAGCTATCATCCTGCTCCGGAGCCTTTTCGTGGACATCATCGATTTTTCAGAAAAGGTATCGCCGGTATTTACTCCGGATAATCTCCTGGATGAACAACCCAAAATGAAACGTATTGATCATGGTTCAGATTGAAGGGCTACATAAAAAATTTGGCAGGAATGAAGTGCTTCAGGGGATCGATCTTGAAATTGGCCGGGGAGAGATATTCGCTATCCTGGGTCCTAATGGTTCGGGCAAAACCACCCTCATCAAGAGTGTTTTGGGAATGGTGATTCCCAATACCGGCAGCATCCATGTGAACGGCCATTCGATAAAAAAGAACCATCGTTACCGAAATGAGATCGACTATTTGCCTCAAATCGCAAATTTTCCCTCCAATTTGAGAGTGAACGAACTTATACGAATGATCAAAGACCTACGAAACGACCCTTCGGAAAAAGACCAGGAGTTGATAGAGCTCTTTGGACTCAAACCGTACCTGAATAAAAAATTAGGAACGCTTTCCGGAGGAACAAAACAGAAAGTGAATATATTGCTCACCTTCATGTTCGATAGTCCGTTGCTAATCCTGGATGAACCCACCACTGGCCTGGATCCTATTTCCTTGATACGGTTAAAGGAATTACTCACTTCGGAAAAAGAAAAAGGGAAGACTATTTTGGTAACCTCGCATATCATGAGTTTCGTTGAATCTGTGACCAGCAAGATCGTTTATTTGCTGGAAGGTAAGATCTATTTCAAAGGCAGCATTCCAGAGTTAAAGGCGCGAACCAAGCAACCTGATTTCGAGCATGCTATTGCTTCCATACTAACCCTGGCAGATGATTAAAATATTGAAATACAGCTTTTACGATCTCATTCGCAGCAGGTGGACCTACGTATATTTTGCGTTCTATTTGCTGTTGGGTATTGTATTGTTGTTTCTGAATAACGACTTGTCAAAAGCGGTGATCACGCTCATGAATGTCATTATCATCCTGGTTCCGCTTATAAGTACGGTTTTTGGCGTGATGTATTACTATAATTCCCGCGAATTTACAGAGTTACTACTTGCCCAACCGGTAAAGCGATCCTCCATTTTCATTGGTCAGTACCTGGGGGTGGCGCTCTCCTTGTCCATAAGCCTTGTTGTTGGCTTAGGTCTACCTTTCATTTTCTACGGAATTTTCAAGTCGGTCGCGATCTGGGATTTTGTGTTGCTATTAGTAACGGGAACCTTCCTGAGCTTAATTTTTACTGCCTTGTCATTCAATATCGCCCTGGCCAATGAGAACCGGATCAAGGGATTTGGTTATGCTATCTTATTGTGGTTGTTCATGGCGGTGATCTATGATGGATTGTTTTTGATCTCGCTGCTCATCTTTGAGGAATATCCACTGGACACCTTCTCAATCGCAGCGACTTTATTCAACCCTATCGACCTTTCCAGGGTGTTGATCTTATTGAAATTGGACATTTCGGCACTATTGGGTTATACCGGGGCCTTGTTCCAGAAGTTCTTTGGAACTTACTTTGGAATGCTTATCTCTTCCGCTGTATTAGTGCTCTGGGTGATTGTTCCCTCCTTCTTCATTTATCGAAGATCTCGACGAAAGGACTTTTAACAAACTGACGCTGGTCATATTTTAAATGTATAGCGATGCAGATATTTATTAAAACTTAAAACTTAAAACTTAAAACTTAAAACTTGAAACTATGAAAAAGAACATGAGCGGAATAGACCGCGCAATTCGATTTATCGTTGCTATTGGTGTTGGTGCCCTGGCTTATTTTGGGGTCATTGAAGGGGTATTGATGTATGTGTTACTGGCTATAGCGGCCATATTTCTAATTACAAGTTTTGTGAGTATTTGCCCGCTTTATTCATTGATGGGCATAAGCACGTGTAAGGTTCCAACGAAAGCGAGTGGTTAAATCCACATGATATAAATCATTTTTTTGAACGAGTCATAGAAGCATCTTTGTTCGAGGTATAAGAGCAAATTTGAATTCTATGGTTCCCTGTTTTCATTGTGGAGATGATTGTGGCAATAGCGAGGTGGTCCACAA
>JABDNM010000005.1 GCA_013043825.1 Flavobacteriaceae bacterium | reverse complement strand
CATGTGCTGCGTTCCAAAAGCGTAGCCATTACCGATGCGGAAGAGGAGGCGTTGTATATCGCCATCCTGCTTCACGATATAGGGCACGGACCGTTTTCTCACGCGCTGGAACATACCATCGCAGAAGATATCGACCATGAGAAGCTGTCACTCTTGTTCATGCAGGAACTGAATCTTGAATTTGACGGCAAACTGGATCTCGCCATCTCGATCTTTCAACACAAGTACAAACGGAAATTCCTGCATCAACTGGTTTCAGGTCAATTGGACATGGACCGACTCGATTACCTGCGCAGGGATAGTTTTTATACCGGGGTTCCGGAAGGGAACATAAATTCACAGCGGCTCATCGTGATGCTGAATGTAAAAGACGATCAATTGGTGGTGGAGGAGAAAGGGGTTTATTCTGTAGAGAAATTCATTGTTTCCCGCCGCCTTATGTATTGGCAGGTATACTTGCATAAAACAAGCTTAGTGGCAGAGCAGCTATTACTCCGCTTACTGCAGCGAGCCAAAGAACTTAGTCGACAGGGAATCGCTGTGCCGGCAAGTTCGGCATTGTCCTTTTTTCTGAAACGCACCACAGATTCCAATGAATTTGATTTGAATACCTTGAAAGTCTTTGCCCAGCTGGACGATTACGATATAATTTCAGCCATGAAGGAATGGGTGCATTCTGAAGATTTTGTGCTGAGCGAGATATCCAAAATGATCCTGAACAGGCAGCTTTTGAAAATAAAAGTCAAGAACAAACCCGTTTCCGAAGAAAAAGTTGAGAAAAAGACAGAAGAGGTTGCGAATAAACACAACCTTTCGCTAAAAGAAGCATCTTATTTTGTGTTCAGGGGTGCTATTTCTAACCAGGCGTATCGCATGGATAAGGATACCATAAATCTCATCGGGGAAAATGGAAAAGTAGTGGATGTTGCCAAGGCAAGCGATCAATTAAACATCGAGGCTTTATCACAGGAAGTTGTAAAATATTATCTCTGCTATCCCAAAAGTCATTAGCATTCCTTTTTTTATATTTGCAACACTCAAATTGAAGTAGGTGAAATTTACGGCCAATCAAATAGCAGGAATTCTTGAGGGTGAAGTTGAAGGGAATGAAACCATCGAAGTATCTAAACTTGCGAAAATTGAAGAAGGAACTCAAGGTAGTCTGACGTTTTTGGCGAACCCTAAGTACAAACCCTACATCTATACCACCAATGCCTCCATAACGATCGTTGACAGGGATTTTGTGGTTGAAAGCCCGATTAAAACTACCCTGATCCGTGTGGAAGATGCTTACAAGGCATTCTCTCAATTATTGGAGTATTACAACCAGGTAAAACTTAATAAAACCGGTATAGAACAACCTGTTCATGTATCAGATTCGGCCATTTATGGCGAAAATATCTACCTGGGTGCTTTCAGTTACATTGGAGACAATGTAGTTATTGGAAAGAACGCCAAGATCTATCCCAATGTATATATAGGTGATAATGTGATCATAGGTGACAATATCGTGGTTTTTGCAGGTTCAAAGATTTACTCCGAAACTGAAATTGGTGACGACTGTGTGATCCATAGCGGATCTATCATTGGAGCCGATGGTTTTGGTTTCGCCGCCAACGAGATGGGGGAATTTCAAAAAGTCCCGCAAACCGGAAATGTAATAATAGAAGATAATGTGGACGTTGGTGCGGGAACTACAATCGACCGTGCCACTCTTGGCTCAACCATCATTCGGTCTGGAGTTAAATTGGACAATCAGATCCAAATAGCACATAATGTTGAAATAGGCAAGAACACTGCTATCGCCGCTCAGACAGGTATAGCGGGCTCTACCAAAATTGGTGAGAATTGCCTCATTGGTGGTCAGGTAGGCATAGTTGGCCATATAACCATTGGCAATAATGTTCGTATTCAGGCTCAGAGTGGAATAGGACGAAATGTGAAGGATGACGAAGTATTGCAGGGATCGCCCGCCCTGAACTATGGCGATTTCAATAAGAGTTATGTTCATTTTAAAAACCTTCCGAAGATCATCGGGCGCTTAAACGACTTAGAAAAACAGAATGGAAGCGAATAACGGCATCCCAAAACAACGTACTATCGGTAAAGAAGTATCTTTAACCGGCGTTGGACTTCATACCGGAAAGGAAGTTACAATTACCTTCAAACCAGCACCTATCGATCATGGATATGCGTTTGTTCGCGTAGACCTTGAAGGAAATCCGGTGATCGAGGCCGACGTGAATTACGTTGTAAATACCCAGCGTGGCACTAATCTTGAAAAACGAGGAGTGAAGATCCAGACCTCCGAACATGTGTTGGCTGCCCTGGTGGGCATGGAGGTGGATAATTGTATTATTGAATTGAATGCATCGGAGCCACCCATTATGGACGGCTCTTCTAAATTTTTTGTAGAAGCTATTGAGAAAGCGGGCATCGTAGAACAAGAAGCTCCCCGGAACGAATTTGTTGTTACCGAGGTTATCTCCTATACCGATGAAGAATCGGGCAGTGAGATCACAGTGATCCCTTCCGAAGAATACCAGGTTACTGCCATGGTTGACTTTGGAACTAAAGTATTGGGTACTCAAAACGCCTCTTTGAAACAACTATCCGATTTTAAACAAGAGATCTCGGACGCCCGCACATTCAGTTTTCTGCATGAACTCGAAATGTTGTTGGAGAATGGTTTGATCAAAGGCGGAGACCTTAATAATGCCATAGTTTATGTGGATAAGGAACTTTCAGACGACACGATGGCCAGGTTACGTCATGCGTTTAAGAAGGACAATATTGCTGTAAAACCGAATGGGATTCTCGATAATCTTACACTTCATCATCCTAATGAGGCAGCTAGACATAAATTGCTGGATGTGGTGGGAGATCTTGCACTAGTGGGGACTCGCATTCGTGGGAAGGTGATCGCCAATAAACCGGGACACTACGTTAACACACAATTTGCCAAAAAACTTGCGAAGCTTATCAAAATTGAAAAGCGCAACAAAGTGCCCAAGTTCGATCTGCATAAGGAACCTGTGAAGGACGTCAATGAGATCATGGCCATGTTGCCTCACAGACCTCCATTCTTATTGGTGGATAAGATCCTGGAATTATCAGACAGTCACGTGGTTGGATTGAAAAATGTCACCATGAACGAGCCCTATTTCGTAGGACATTTTCCCGGAGCCCCTGTTATGCCAGGGGTGCTTATAGTTGAGGCAATGGCTCAAACCGGAGGAATTCTTGCGCTAAGTACAGTTCCGGATCCTGAGAATTACCTCACCTTTTTTATGAAGATTAACAATGTGAAATTCAAACAGCAGGTCAATCCAGGAGACACACTGGTATTCAAGCTGGACCTTATTACTCCTATTCGAAGAGGGATCGTTCATATGCAGGGAAACGCCTATGCAAACGATAAATTAGTGACCGAAGCAGAGCTAATGGCCCAAATTGTAAAAACCAAAAACGATTAAATGAATCAACCATTAGCCTACGTTCATCCCGGTGCGAAAATTGCCAAGAACGTTGTAATTGAGCCTTTTACAACTATTCACAACAATGTGGTAATTGGAGAGGGTACCTGGATCGGTTCCAATGTAACCATCATGGAAGGCGCCCGAATAGGAAAGAATTGCAATATTTTTCCGGGAGCTGTTATTTCGGCAATTCCACAGGATTTAAAGTTTCAGGATGAAGAGACCATTGCCGAGATTGGTGATAACACAACCATTCGGGAATATGTAACCGTGAACCGAGGAACGATCGACCGTGGAAAAACGGTGATTGGGAATAATTGTCTTATCATGGCCTATTGCCACATAGCTCATGACTGCATTGTTGGAGATAATTGTATTTTCTCTAACAACAGCACGCTGGCCGGTCATATCACCGTAGGCGATTATGTAGTACTGGCAGGAATGACGGCTGTTCACCAGTTTTGTATGATTGGAAATCATGCCTTTGTCACCGGAGGATCGCTGGTAAGAAAAGATGTACCTCCCTTCGTAAAGGCTGCCAGGGAACCGCTATCCTATGTTGGTATCAATTCCATTGGATTAAGACGAAGAGGGTTCGATACTACAAAAATCCAGGAAATTCAAAACATTTACAGGATCCTCTATCAAAAGAACCTGAACAATTCGCAAGCTGTTCAGATCATCGAAGCCGAAATGGAAGCCACTTCAGAACGGGATGAGATCCTGCAGTTCATCAAGAATTCTAAACGCGGAATCATGAAGGGCTATTTTCAAAACTAACATTCAGCAAAAAAAATATGGCGACAACATCAGATATCCGCAAAGGACTTTGTATAAAATACAGTAACGACATTTATAAGATCATTGAATTCCTGCACGTGAAACCTGGGAAAGGTCCCGCGTTTGTTAGAACGAAGCTTAAAAGTGTCACTACAGGGAAAGTGATCGACAATACGTTTTCTGCCGGGCACAAGATCGAAGATGTACGGGTGGAGACCCATAAATTTCAGTATTTATACAGTGAAAGTACGACCTATCATTTTATGAATACCGAGGATTATACCCAGATCCAATTGCAGGAAGAAACGCTGGACAGACCCGACC
>JABDNM010000202.1 GCA_013043825.1 Flavobacteriaceae bacterium | reverse complement strand
TAATTGAACAGATCCGTATTGTAAAAAACATCCTTGAAGCAGGGTACGCCTATGAAAAGAACGGCTCTGTGTATTTTGATGTACTGAAATTCAACCAGGATCACGAATACGGTAAATTAAGCGGAAGGCAGCTAGAGGATATGATCACTAATACCCGCGAACTGGCGTCTCAGAGTGAGAAGAAGAATCCGCAGGACTTTGCCTTATGGAAAAAAGCCGAACCTCAGCATATTATGCGCTGGCCATCACCCTGGAGTGATGGATTCCCGGGCTGGCACCTGGAATGCACAGCTATGAGCACCAAGTACCTGGGTAACAACTTCGATATCCATGGAGGTGGCATGGACCTGAAATTTCCACATCATGAATGTGAGATCGCTCAGGCGGAGGCTACAAATGATCAAAGTCCGGTGAATTACTGGATGCATGCCAATATGCTTACCCTTAATGGGAGGAAAATGGCAAAATCTACAGGGAATAACATTTTGCCCAACGAACTTTTCTCCGGGGAAAACGATGTTCTTAGCAAAGCTTTCGCGCCTACTGTGGCAAAGTTCTTTATGTACCAGGCTCACTACAGAAGCATACTGGATTTTTCCAATGACGCCCTGGAAGCTTCAGAAAAAGGATATAACCGTTTGATGGATGCTTATAGAAACCTGAGTAGTCTACCTACTTCGGAAACAAGTAGTATTGATGTGGCAGAATGGCGCCAGTCCTGCTATAACGCTATGAACGACGATTTCAACAGTCCGATCCTAATCGCACAACTTTTTGAGGCTACCAAGCATATTAACGCTATTAAGGAAGGAACAGCAAGTATTTCAGAAACCGATTTGAAAGTACTTACTCAAACAATGCATGATTTTATATTTGATGTATTAGGCTTGCTCGATCTTACTTCAGAAGGAAAAAATGATACTAACAAACTCACCGGAGCAGTAGCGTTGCTTATAGACTTACGAAATAAAGCCCGAGCCGACAAAGATTTTGCAACCAGCGATAAGATCAGGGACGAATTGCAGGAAGTTGGAATTCAGCTTAAGGATGGTAAGGATGGTACGACCTTCTCTTTAAACTAGGTGATAAATAATTAATATTCTAATTCCAAATGGTGCGTTTGAAACGTGTACTGATTTATCCATTCATTTTATTTGTTAGGGGATACCAGCGATTCATTTCACCACTTTTCCCTTCTACATGCCGTTATACGCCTACCTGCTCACATTACACGGTTGAGGCATTACAGGTGCACGGATTATTCAAAGGCGGATGGCTTTCCGTTAAAAGAATATTGAGTTGTAATCCCTGGGGTGGTAGTGGCTATGACCCTGTTCCCGGAACGGAAAAGAAAGAGAATAATTAACTCCCGTTCGCGTTTGCTTTTTTATATTTACGCTACTTTTTCTAACATTCGCTTATGCATTTCTTGACATTTACCTGGAACCCAATTGAAGGAATTGACTTGGGTTTTTTCATGATTCGTTTCTATAGTTTATCGTACGTGATTGCCTTTATTGTTGGATGGTTTATCATGAAGCGGTTCTTTATAAATGAGAAGATATCCCTTGAAAAGCTGGATAGCCTCTTTATTTATATGGTAGTTGCCATTCTAGTAGGAGCGCGTTTGGGACATGTGTTCTTCTATGAACCCGAAACGATCCTTGAAGACCCGCTTTCGGTAATACTTCCGTTTAAAACTGTTCCTCAGTTCGAATTCACTGGTTTTAGGGGATTGGCGAGTCACGGAGCCGCGATTGGTATCATCATCGCACTAATCTATTACAACCGCAAAAAACTCAAATTTCCTGTCCTGTGGATCTTCGATCGCGTTGTTATTACCGTGGCTATCGGGGCAGTTTTCGTCAGGTTAGGGAATTTCATGAATTCTGAAATTGTTGGAAGACCCTCCGGTGATTTTCCGTTGGGCATTCGTCTGGTTCGAAATGCCGATGATATGCACCCCCAGACCGCTATGAAACTCACAGGATTAAAGAATCCTAACGATGCGTATAATGCTATCGCAAACGATCCTCAATTCGGCGAAATTCTCGCTGCAATACCTTTCCGTCATCCCACTCAATTATACGAGGCCTTTGGCTATGTGATCACTTTCCTTATCCTTTGGTATATTTATTGGAAGACTTCAAAGAAACAGCATCCCGGTTATATTTTTGGGTGGTTTCTCATATTGCTATTTTCTACAAGAATGATCGTTGAATTCTTTAAGGAAGTTCAGGTAGTGGATAGAGAAAGTTGGTTTTTAAATACCGGTCAATTGTTAAGTATTCCATTCATCCTGGCCGGGATCTATATATTGTACAATTCAAGAAAAAAGACATTCACTCCATGAGAAGATTATTAATGCTGGCCGCAATTTTTAGCTTATTATTTGCTGCTGAAAGCTGTAAGGAGACCAAAGAGAAGAAGTCCATTACAAAGGAAGTTAGTTTTCAGAAAGAAGGCGAATTAACTTTAATGAAGGCAACGAATGACTCCATTGTCGTTACTATCGATATTGAGATCGCCGAAGGAGAGTACGAAACACAAACGGGACTTATGTATCGTAAAAGTATGCAGGACGACAGGGGAATGCTGTTTATTTTCGATGATGATATACGCCGTTCCTTTTATATGAAAAATACCGAGTTCGCCCTGGATATAATCTTTATAAACGGTGCCAATGAAATTGTGAATATTCAGAAAAACGCTCAGCCACTTAATCAAACTTCGCTTCCTTCAGCAGCACCGGCTAAATATGTGCTTGAAATAAATGCAGGCCTTAGTGATAATTGGGGTCTTGAAGCCGGGGATAAGATTGATTGGAACAGATCCAATTAATAACTAACACGTATAAATGAAAAACCCACCGCAATACGGTGGGTTTTTTATGTTTCAGAAAGAAAACTATTTCTTCGATTCTTCGTCTTCTTCGTCTTTCTTATCGCTCAGATCAATTCCGCGTTTTTTCACCGTATCGAAAAATACCGGAGTTGCGATGAATAGCGATGAATACGTACCAACTATTACCCCCACAATCAAGGCGAAGATCAATCCGCGTATGGATTCTGCCCCAAGGATAAATATCGTTAACAACACAATAAGCGTTGTCATCGAGGTATTTAAAGTACGACTCAAAGTACTGTTCAGTGCACTGTTGATTATACGATTCATTTTCCAGCTTCCGTGTTCGTTAAAGAATTCACGAATACGGTCGAATACTACCACCGTATCATTCAGCGAGTAACCGATCACCGTAAGAATAGCCGCAATGAACGACTGATCGATCTCCATATTGAATGGCATGATCTTATAGGTAAGCGAGAAGATCCCCAAAACGATCAGGACATCATGGAACACAGCCGCAACCGCACCCAAACTAAACTGCCATCTTCTAAATCGAAGTAAGATATATAGGAATACTACCGCCAGCGATCCCAGCACCGCCCAGAAGGAAGCTTTCTTGATATCATCTGCAATGGTAGGACTCACCTTGTAATACGACATACGTCCTACTTCCTTACCCTCGTCATCACTCGTAAAATCATCATAAGTCATACCTGAAGGAAGCCTTTGTTTAAGACCTTCAAACAACATGGTTTCGATTTCAGTATCTATTTCTTCTCCAGTATCGTCTACTTTATATTTTGTTGTAATCTTAAGCTGATTATCTCCTCCGTAGGTCTTGGCTTCCGCACTTCCGAATATGGCAATCATATCATTCTGAACCTCGGTGGCATTTACATCTTTATCGAAACGTACCGTATAAGTTCGTCCCCCAACGAAGTCAACCCCCTGGTTAAGTCCGTTTGTGAATAAGGAACTAAGACTGGCAAGTATCAAAAGGCCTGAAATTACATAAGCGATCTTACGTTTTCCGAGGAAGTTAATATTAACGTTCTTAAACAAGTTCTTTGTCAAGGCCGTTGAACATGGTAATGGCTTACCGTTCTTGGTGTAACGATCGATAAACAATCTTGTAATAAAGATAGCCGTGAAGAGCGATGTAAGAATACCGATAAGGAGCGTAGTCGCGAATCCCTGTATAGGCCCTGTTCCGAAAATTAATAGGATAAGACCAGTAAGACCGGTGGTAACGTTGGCATCCAGAATCGAAGACAAGGCGTTGTTGAAACCATCCTTGATCGCGTCCTTCTGCGCTTTCCCTTTCGCGAGTTCTTCCCGAATTCGCTCAAAGATCAGTACGTTCGCATCCACCGAGATACCTATGGTTAATACAATACCTGCAATACCAGGTAAGGTAAGTACAGCTCCAAGTCCTGCGAGTACCCCGAATATGAACAGAATATTTAGTGCCAGGGCCACGTCGGCAAAAAGACCGGCTCTTCCATAGTAGAAAACCATCCAGATCAATACAAATCCTAAGGCGATTAGGAAGGAAAGAACACCACTGTCGATCGCTTCCTGACCCAGGGTAGGTCCTACGACCTCAGCCTGAATAATATCCGCCGAAGCAGGAAGTTTACCCGCACGTAATACGTTAGCAAGATCCTGACCCTCGTTAATCGTGAAATCACCTGTAATGGAACTTCGACCTCCGGATATAGGACCACTGGTTACACCAGGTGCTGAATATACGATGTCGTCAAGTACGATAGCGATCTGACTTTGGTTAGAAAAGGCATTTCCTGTCATTTCTTCCCAAACTTTAGCACCTTTACCATTCATCTGCATATCTACAGATACCCGGCCGGCCTGGTCGTAAGACTGTGCTGCATCGGTTACAACGCCACCACTTAACGGTGGGATCATTTCACGATCACTGCCTTTTAAGGCATATAGATCCTGAACCGTGATGGATTCACCATCGACGGTCTCAATAGATTTTTCAATCCCCCAAACAAATTTTACGAAACGCGCTTCATTAGGAAGCTGAGCTCGCACCTGAGGAGTTTGAAGATAATTGGAAACTATTTCAGTATCTGAAGCACGAACAGTTCCCAGGACCGGGAATCCCGGTTGTCCTATAGAAATGAATTTTGAAAGCAGCGGGTTGGTCTTCGCGGGATCCGCTTCTTCATCAACCTCTTCACCACCAAGAATATTCTCTATATCATCTTCTTCGGTAGCGGTAGAATCCTGCACTTCTTCATCGACTTCCGGAGAAATTATGTCCTTAAGAGTTGCATCTGCTGTGAATAAGAATCCCTGCAATTGATCTGACTTGTAGACATCCCAAAATTCAAGTTGGGCCGTTTTAGTGATCAGTTCCTTGGTTCGTTCAATATCTTTCGCTCCGGGTAATTCTACCAGGATTCTTCCTGAATTTCCTAAACGCTGAAGGTTAGGCTGGGTTACACCAAACTTATCGATACGCTTTCTCAATACCTCAAAGGCAGAAACCATGGCCTCATCGACCTTTCGGGTAAGAACCTGTTGTACTTCTTCGTTCGTATCGTCTCGCTGAATATCATCCTCAAGGTTTTTGTTGAAGAAGATACTCGTGGATGCCAAACGATTATCACCAGGAATGGCATCGAAGGCCGTGAAGAAAGATTCCAGGTAAGTCTCCTGACTATCCTTCTGAAGTTCTTCGGCATTATTTAATGCCTGATTGAATGCAGGATCTTTAGAATTGTTGGCGAGTCCTTCGAGGATATCACGAACAGAAACCTGCAGAATAACATTGATACCACCTTTAAGGTCTAATCCCTTGTTCAGTACCTTTTCCTTGGCACCGTTATAGCTGATACCCAGGAAAACAGGGTCGTTGGCTACAGAATCGATATATTTTGTTTCTGCTTCAATTCGCGCTTCTGGTTGGTTTCCGTCATACAAGGTCTTTGCATAGGTTTCTGCTTCACCTTCAACTTTATTTGCAATAAATGTAAACGAAAGCTGGTACAAGCTCACCAGTCCAAATACTATCGCAAATATGGTTACTAGTCCTTTATTTTGCATTCTATCGGTATTAATATGATTTTTAAAACGTGCAAATATAGGT
>JABDNM010000067.1 GCA_013043825.1 Flavobacteriaceae bacterium | reverse complement strand
CTACCAATGAATCCATTGACAGGCTTATTAGGGACAATCTTGTTACCGTGGACATGGGGTCTTCCCTTGTCAACGATAACGATAATGTCAACGATACGATTAAAAAACTGATCGCTGTGGCCGAATTGCTTTATAGCGAGCGGGACACACTCCTGGACAACAATAACAAAAAGAAAAAGAAGAATTAAAAACCCATGGTTTTGACGCCATGGGTTCTAAACTATCACCTTTTATTTTTCAGCTATCTTGTTATTATAACTGTTGTGGTATTCTTCGATCAAATTCATCAATGCAGTCACCAGATCCTTGGTCTCCATTAGGAGATTGAAATACAAAGTAGTATTCTTTGGACTGGATTCCTCCGTGCGGGTGCGTTGGATCTGTTTTTGGATCATTGCCGATATATCGTCGTAAGCACCGTGCTTTCGTACCAAAACATCTCCCAATTTTTCGAATTCACGATTATCGAATATCGTGCGAATATCATTCAATAAGTGCTCGAATTTCGCATCGATCTCCTGCAAATCTTTTATCTGGTTGAATCGTAGTGCTTTGTGGTTATTATTAACATGCTTGTAGCTTTTCTTCGAAATATAATCAAGCGATTGAGCAATATCGGTTAGATAGGCAAGCACCGTAATATAGAAAGAACTACCTCTAACACTGGTTTCGTCAAGGTTTTTGATGAAATAGAAGATGTGGTCTCTCATTTCTTCAATTTCGGCATCGAGTTTTTCCACACCTTTTCTACTTTTTAACAGCGACTTGGTATTCTCTTTGGCGAGTCCTTTGAGCACGGCACTGTATATCTTGTTTGTCCGTGAAACAACATTCGAGATATTATCGGCACTTTCTTCGATAATTCCCTGTACTGTCTTGCTCGCAGATTTCTGTAATGCATCCGGGGCAATGGTCTGCTTGCTTTTATTCTTGTGCGATATGTAGTTTCTCACTAGAAGGGCAACAGTAATGAGCAATAATATTGGGATCATTACTTCCTTATTCCATTTGATGAGGAAGGTCACCGTACCTGCGGCGACGAGCGCTCCGAAAGCGGTAAAGAACCAACCACCAATTACATTCAACACTCCGGCGACACGGTAAACAGCACTTTCGCGCCCCCAGGCTTTATCGGCGAGCGAGGTTCCCATAGCAACCATAAAAGTAACGTAGGTTGTTGATAGTGGTAGTTTCATGGAAGTCGCTATTGAGATCAACACTCCGGCAACCATTAAGTTGACCGACGCACGAATCATATCGAATGCGGGAGCATCGATACTTTGATCCTTGGTAATGATGACATCAGGCTTGGTGAAGTTCCTTGCCACATGTCGTTTTACGGTTGCCGGGACAATTCCTCCAAAATACTTCGACAACTGCGTACTTCCCTTTACGATACCGCGCGACAACATATTGGGTTTAAACTTCTCATGAGTTTCACTTTGTCTTGAAAGACCTATCTCCGTTTCGGCCACAGTTTTGGCTTTCTTCGAAAACCACAAGGTCATCACCATAATCCCACCGGCTATGAAAAGCAGGAATGGCTCGGCAGGCATCTTACTTTCCAAAATCTCCATGGTAAATAGAGTTGGATCTCCACTTCCCGCGGCAGTCCAGGCTTCATAGGAGTGGTAGGCGGCCATAGGCACACCGATAAAGTTTACAAGGTCGTTTCCGGAGAAGGCCAGTGCCAATCCGAAGGTACCAACGGCGATCACTATTAACAAGATACTTTTCTTGGTGGTCTTCTGAAACAGATAGGATAACAATGTGAAGACCACAAAACCACCCCCTATAATGAAGAGTTCATTTCCTTCAACAACACTCTTCATGTCACCGTAATAAGGAGTTCCTTTAAGCCCTTTCATGAAAATGAAATAAAGAATGGCTGTTAGGGCCACACCGCCAAATATGGCTCCAAAGTTTTTGATCCGTTTCTCATAATGAAAACTAAACAGCAATCTTGAGATCCATTGGACAATGGCCCCGACAGTGAATGCTATTACAACGGACAAAAGAATTCCACTTATAATTTCGAGAGCCTTAGAGGTATTGATATAATTCGCAAGGTCTGCCAACGATTCGGTGCTCGATGCACTTATCTTAATAAGCGACATCACAATGGCGGCACCCAATAAGTTAAATACTATGGATACTGTAGTCGATGTAGGCAAGCCAAGTGTGTTGAAGAAGTCCAATAACAGAATGTCGGTGATCATCACCGCCATAAAAATGATCATGATCTCATCAAAATTGAACTCAGCGGGAACGAAAATTCCCTTTCTGGCTACTTCCATAAGACCGCTGGAATAGACGGCTCCGATAAAAATACCCAAGCTGGCGACTATCATGATGGTGCGCATTGGTAGTGCCTTGGAACCAACGGCTGAGTTTAGGAAATTAATGGCGTCATTACTTACCCCGACGATTATATCGGCAACGGCAAGGATCACTAACGCGATTAACATTAAAAGATAAATATTATCCATAATTTTTTTATTGAAACAAGTGAAACAAACGTAGTTTAAATATCAATATTCAATGTTACTGAAATGTTACTAAAGTCCAGTGCATAATGACTTAAAAATGCAGATCGAATCCAATTCTAAACATGATATTATCCGGGTCTCCGTCCTGTGAGGTGTAGCTTATATCCGATTGAACTTTCAATTTGTGCCCAACCACATATTTTGAAACACCAAAGGTATATTGATCCAATGGAGACCTTCCTGTAACTTCTTCATAATCTACTGTCGTATACCGACCCGTTAACTCATAGTTGTTTTTGAACAAATAGCTGGCCTGGCCGTTAAAAGAATTTCCGGTTCTTACGATAGCACCTGTGGGGGTTACCCCGTCGGCTTCCAACGCAATAGGATCGTCGGCATCACGCTTGGCATACTCTCCCATAAATGCAAATCCGTTGTATTTAAACATTCCGTCCACGAAAATGGTGGCGATATCGGTCATGTAAAGTGAACCGTCCTCTCTAAACATATAGCTACCAAGGTTACTGCGTGTCTTAACAGCATCCTGATTGAGGTCGTAGGTAACTCCTACCATCAATTTTGGCTTGGGCTCTCGTTTTAGATCTCCTTGAGAGTAATCTCCTTTGGATGCAAATTTTCCGAAAGGTAAGAATTCCAGTCGACCGGTATATTGCAATCCACCCTCGTTACCTTCAGTAACATTTCTTCCTTCTCCCTGGGAG
>JABDNM010000191.1 GCA_013043825.1 Flavobacteriaceae bacterium | reverse complement strand
CAGCGACATAGACGATATCATCGTTTTCACCCAGGATGGTACCATGATGGTGACAAAGGTAGATTCTAAGACGTTTGTTGGCAAAGGGATCATCCATGTGGCGGTTTTCAAAAAGAAAGACACCCGTACGATATACAATATGATCTATAAGGATGGTTCGCGTGGAGCTACTTATGTAAAGCGTTTCAACGTTACTTCCATCACTCGAGACAAGGAATACTCGCTAACGCAAGGGAAAAGCGGTAGTAAGGTGCTGTATTTCACAGCCAATCCCAATGGTGAGGCAGAAGTGGTTACCATTCTGCTGCGGCAAAGCGGTAGCATCAAAAAATTAAAATGGGACCTGGACTTTGCCGACCTTATGGTCAAGGGTAGAGGCACCAAAGGCAATATAGTCACCAAGTATAGTGTAAAACGTGTAGAACTGAAGGAAAAGGGGCTCTCTACGCTGAAACCCAGGAAGATCTGGTTCGACGATACGGTACAGCGATTGAATGCGGATGGGAGGGGAGAGCTGCTTGGTGAATTCACAAGCGAAGATCGCCTCTTGATCGTCAAACAAAGTGGTGTTGTGAAGACCGCGATTCCGGAGCTGACCATGCGATTCGATGATGACATGGTTGTATTGGAAAAGTGGGAGCCCAAAAAACCAATTTCGGCCATATACTGGGAAGGTGGAAAAGAGATCTTTTTTGTCAAGCGCTTCCTGATTGAAAATCCCGAAAAAGAGGAGCAAATTATCTCAGATCATCCCAAGTCGTATTTAGAGCGTGTTTTTACCGATCACCACCCTATGGCAGAAGTAGTATTTGTAAAGGAGCGTGGAAAGGACCGCAAGGACAACCTGGAGTTAAATTTGGAAGAGTTCATCGCGGTGAAGGGCATTACCGCTATGGGCAACCAACTCACGCGGGAAAAAGTACTTGAAATAAATGCTTTAGATCCCTTACCCTATGAACCACCTGCTGAAATTCCGGCCGAAGAGATAGAAGTGATCGATGAGGAGGCCGTGGTTCCTGAGAAAGTGACCAAGAAAAAACCTTCCGGTGGGAAAAAGAAAACGCCTCCAAAGACCAGTGAAGAAGGACAGATAACCTTATTCGAATGATACGTAGTTTTATAAAGGAATTCAAGAATTTTGCCGTAAAAGGGAATATGATCGATATGGCGATTGGGATCATACTTGGGACGGCCTTCAACAATGTGGTGAATGCCCTCGTAAAAAAAGTATTCCTTCCGCCCGTATCCTTGTTTACCGGAGAGGTCAACCTGGAAAATAGGAAGCTAATCCTGCGGGAAGCCGCTGAAGGGGTCGATGAGGTTGCTATTCTTTATGGAGAATTAATCGAGGTGTTTATCGATTTCACCATCATCGCAATTACGGTTTTCATCGTGGTCAAGGCCATGAACCGGTTCAAATCCAGGGCAGAAGATCCCGAAGACAAAGCAGAGGAAACTCCAAAGAACATTCAACTGCTTTCAAATATAGAACGCCTTTTAGACGAGCAAAACCGCTTACTTAAACAAAGTAAGGACTGAATTTAGCTCACCGATGACGGCTTTAAGAAAAGGCTTTTATTCTCTGCGACGAATTCCTCGATCACCTGGAAGAAATTGAGAATATCTTCTTTATCATTCTGAACATTGATAGTAACCAACCGAATGAATTCTTCTTTTCCGAAGGAACCGTACCCCACAAGGAGTTTGGAATGTTCGTAGAGCAAGGTACAAAGTTCACGAGCTGGCAAGTCCTTGTAATTAAAGCATACCGAAATCGAATCATCGTAGCTATGAAGTGTATAATTTGAATGTGTCTTTACATAATCCCGAGCCACTTCCGCCAATTCAAATTGCTTGTCGACCATGGCTTCCAATCCTTTGGTGCCAACACTTTTCCATAAAGTCCAGAACTTCAGGGCATCGTTTCGCCTGCCACATTGCAGGGAGGTCTTACCCAGGTTGAATTCATCGTGATCGGTTTGATAAAGATAGTCGGCATCGTTGGAAAACGAATCATACAAATACTGCTTGTCTTTTACCATGAGTAAGGAGCAGGTAAGTGGTGTTCCCATCATTTTATGGGCGTTCAAACTGAATGAATCCACTTTTTCTACGCCGCGAATGAGATGTCTGTACCGATTGCTGAAAATGACAGATCCGCAATAAGCCCCATCCACATGAAGCCAAATATCGTATCGCTGGCAGATCGCGCTAATGGCTTCAATATCATCGAAGGCACCCAGAACGGTAGTTCCAGCAGTTGCATTCACGAGTGTTGGAATATTTCCGGCCGTCATGTCTTCCTGTATTGCATATTCAAGCACTTCGGGATCCATTTTACCAAATTTATACACCTGGATATATCGTACCTGGTTCCTTCCAATACCCGAGAAAGCGGCATTTTTCGGAACGCTGTAATGTGATTCTTCGGATGTATAAACTGTCAATTTGTTGGAAAGCCCGTGGTACCGGGCATCGTTATCTTTCGCATCCCGCGCCATGAGCATGGACATTAAATTCGTCATGGATCCGCCCGACGCAAATGTTCCATCCGAATTTTCATCCCATCCAATAAGATCGCACACCTTCCGAAGTACTATTTTTTCAACTCCTACCTGGGGACCGGCTGCTTTATAGGTGTACATGCTATTGTTTAAGAGCACGGAGAGCAAGTCGCCTAAAACCGCCTTGTCGTTCCTTCCGCCGAACAACTGATTAAAAAATGCGTTGGTTGCCGTTCTTGGCGTCGTCATAACCAGGTCTTCCAGGGATTCCCGAAGCATCTCATCGGAGATTGGCTCTTCACCCAGTTCCAGGTCCAGACGATCGAACAGTGCTCCCGAGGCAATGAATTCGGCAACGGGGTGGTTGGCCTCGTCTTTCAGGAGTTTTTCAACGATCTCGTTAAATACGGTAAGGGATTTCTTCATAATGCTAATTTACAACAGCGGGACTAATTTTTCTTGCAGTCCCTCGTTTAACCACGTGCTTTCTATTTTTCTTTTTGATCACAAACGAATACTCAAAGGTGTACTCATCGCTCGTAGTACTGATAATTCGAAATTGAACCGGCTCTTTTTCGGCTTGATTCTTTGGGTGCAGCTTCTTCATGACATAATCACAATCGTTGATCCATCGAACCGAGAAGGTATCGACCTTGTTGTTGAAATAATCGATCTCTATGGAATCATTCCGAATAAAGCGAGTTTTCATGACTTCCGTACCCACCAGGGTTTCAAATTCGAAGGTGCCCGACTTGAAATTGGCGCAATTACGTTCGGTAGAGTAGCACCCCATGAACATTGGACATAGCAGCAGCGCCAAAATTTTCCTCATCAAACAAATTTTTGGGCAAATTTCCGAAATTTTCGCTAAAGAGACTATCTATACGCCTTAAAACTGCCGTCTTTATAGAATATTACGATCTTATCGATCTCGGTATCATTTGGTTCGGCTGGCGGTGGAATCTCCAACTTCTTCTCAGGAGCACTTTTTTCGGGTATGGAGGAAGCCGGTTCTTCTTTAGCAGAATCTGGAAGAGTGGAAGGGAAGGAGCCCTTTCCGTTCAACAACCAATACAATTCAATTTCGGGAAATTGATCAAGCACTTTCATTACAAATTCTAAACTGGGCTTATTTCTACCCGATAACAAGTGCGAGATCGTGGAGCGACTGAAGTCGATCTTTTCAGAAAAAGCAGTGGCAGACAACCCGTAATAATCGAGTATTTTTTGCAGCCTTTTTGCGAATTCTCCACTGTTAACCATTGTAAATCGTTCTTGGGGGACTTTAGTGTTACAAATGTAAAATAGCAACGGAATATATCCAATAATATTGCTATTTTTTAATTCATATAGTTAAATTAATAGATTATTTAAAATACCTTAACTAACTGAAAATAAATAATATAATGTTTAAAACTAAAATATGTTAACTTTTTTGTTGCTTCTCCTGTGAAATTGTGCGGCTTTTGTTTACAATTATCCACAATTTTAGCATCAAAGTATGTTTACAATTGTAAACAAGGCAATGATTACCTTTGAAACTTCAACACGGAGTTCATGCAGTTTTCCCAATGGTATCAGGCACATTTTGAAGACCGAATAAAGGGTCGGTATTTACCACTTCAATCCATCTTGCCATTGCTGAAAGAATATGCTCAAGAATTTGAGATCTCGGTTATTGGCAGTTCCGAAAACGGTGTGGAAATTCCCTGTATTGAAATTGGAACCGGAAAAAAGGTGATCCTGGCCTGGTCTCAAATGCACGGAAATGAGTCCACTACAACCAAATCAATCTTCGATTTTTTAAAGCTTATTTCCCAAAAAGACCATTTTCAAGACGAAATAAGCCACTTTCTCAAAAAACACAGGTTGGTTATCATTCCCATACTAAATCCGGACGGAGCGGCGCTCTATACCCGTGAAAATGCCAATGAGGTTGATCTGAATCGCGATGCTAAGAATTTATCCCAATCGGAGAGCAGGGCGCTTCGGGAGTTGTTTGATCACATCGAGCCCGATCTTTGTTTGAATATGCACGACCAACGAACCATTTATGGACTTTCCAACGGACGCCCGGCCACATTGTCCTTTCTTTCTCCCGCTGCCGATGCAAAATGCAGCATAACCCCGGCGAGGAGAACTGCCATGGATCTCATCGAGGGAATAGCAGGTTATTTACAACAGATCATTCCCGGGCAGGTGGGCCGCTACGACGATTCCTTCAACGAAAATTGTGTGGGCGACACCTTTCAAATGCAAGAAGTTCCAACCATTTTATTTGAGGCAGGTCATTACCCTGGTGATTACCATCGTGAAACCACCCGGGAGTATATCTTCTACGCATTGTGTAAACTTACCGGGCTCATTCAAGGTAAGCCTACGCCTGAAAATACCACCGATTATTTATCCATACCCGAGAATCAACAAAACTTTCGTGATGTCATCCTACGAAATGTTCATGTGAAGGGAGTGGAAGGGCTTACTTCCGTAGCGCTGCAATTTGAAGAGCTATTGATCGATGGAGCAATCCATTGGCAGGCACAGGTGGACTCTATCGGCGACCTGGATCATTTATTTGGTCATGAGGAGATCGATGGAAAAAGTGCGAATATTTTAATGAATTCTTACGAAAACGTTTTCGTTGGTGCGAAAGTGATAGAAATTTTTGCCGATAATGCAACAAAACAGGTATTTTTCAGAGATTCTTCTATTAATATCTAAAGATTTGACTTATTTTTGAGGTCTCAAACCATCAGAATGGCTAAATTTAAGTTAGACGAGACAGATCACCAGATCCTCGACATGTTGATCGAGAATACGCGAACCCCTTTTACGGACATTGCCAAGCGGCTACAAATTTCGGCTGGAACGGTTCACGTCCGGGTCAAGAAAATGGAGGAAGCAGGGATCATAATTGGATCTTCGCTAACCCTGGATTATAAGAAATTGGGTTATTCCTTCATCGCATACGTGGGTGTCTTTTTGCAAAAAACTTCCCAGACGCAATTTGTCCTGGAACGAATCAATGAGATCCCGTATGTAACCGTGGCGCACGTAACTACTGGAAAATTTAATATTTTCTGTAAGATTCGTGCCATGGACACCAGTCATGCCAAGGAGATCATCTATATGATCGATGATATTGAAGGTGTTACACGAACCGAGACCATGATCTCGCTGGAAGAAAGCATCAATGATAAAAAGCGATTGATGCATTCCATTTTTAAGGAAATTTAATCTTATGAACAAATAATTACAAACCCTTCATCTTCCGTGAGGGGTTTTTTATTTTTACAAAAACCAATTTCATGGCATATCAGCTAGATCCTTCCGAATACAATCCTTATTACGCCCACTACCTCGAAAAGGTGGAGGTGAGTGATCTGCTAAGCTCCCTGGAGGAAGGTTTAAAGAATACATCGTCTTTCTTTGAATCTATTCCGAAGGAAAAACTCGATTTCCGGTATGCACCTGGAAAGTGGTCCCCAAAGGAAATCCTTCAGCACATCATCGATACCGAGCGTGTTTTCGCGTATAGGGCCTTGCATTTTGTTCGAGCAGATAAGGTAGTCCTTCCCGGTTTCGACCAGGATGAATTTGCCTCTAATATAAATGCGGACAGGAAAATAGAAGATCTACTTGACGAGTATAAAATTGTTAGATCCTCCAGTATCGCTTTCGTAAAAAGCTGTGATGAGATCGCTATGCAGCGAAGGGGAGTGGCAAGTGAAAGTCCTATCTCGGTTCGAGCCGCATTTCATATCATTTGCGGCCACGAGGTCCATCATATGGAAATAATACGTGAACGTTACCTCTAATCTTCTTCTTCCAGGGATGTCTTGTCCGGCAGTTCGCTAATGGGCTCATTGAACTCGTCCTCGTCATAATCATCGAGGTCGAAATTGGACATGGTATTTTCAAGGCTTGAACTCACTTTTACCAGGTAGATAGAATCTTCTGTGCGCACTTCCACAGCTTCTATCGTTTGGTTTTGAGCGTTCTTGAATACGATGATGTCGCTATCATCATAGCCGTCGGGATATTTCTCCACAAGCAGGGATAAGATCTCGGGGGTTAACTTCTTAAAATCTACAATTGCACGTTTCATATTTGGGGTTGGTTGTGCTAATGAAAATTAAATATAGTACAGAAAAATTAAAAAACTAGAAATTCTTGTAAAATTCAAATGACTCATGGATAAGTTTGTCTTCAACTTCACAGTTGAGCCTATGTGCACCCACCTTTTCCAGAAGTACAAATTGAACTTTTCCATCGGTATTTTTCTTGTCGAAGATCAACAATTTAATGATCTCTTCGATCTCATTACCGCCGAAATGCTCCTTCCCAAATATCCCTATCAAGTAAGTGGCAGAGGCATCCAGCACCGACTTTGGAAAACCGAATAATCGGTGAGAAAGGTAATTGGCCAGGATCAATCCCACGGCGACTGCCTCACCGTGCAGCAGGGTTTTATAAGCTCCAGATCGTAACCGGAACGACTCTATAGCGTGCCCCAGGGTGTGGCCGTAATTCAATGTCTTGCGCAGCCCTTGTTCTGTTGGATCCTTGCTCACCACCTCATTTTTTATGAGGACCGATTCCCATACAAGGTCATCCACCTGGCTTTTGTGTATTTCCATCACCTTCCGAAGGTATGCTTCGGAATGAATGAGGCCGTGTTTAATCATTTCTGTGATCCCCGAATTGAAATGTGCCTGGGGCAAGGTCTCTAAGAAAGCAGTATCTAGTATCACAGCTTTTGGATTCCGGATAATTCCCACCTGGTTTTTTAACATCCCCAGGTCCACGCCATTCTTTCCTCCTACCGAGGCATCCACCATCGCAAGCAGGGAGGTAGGCACATTGATGAACTCGATCCCACGTTGGAAGGTACTGGCGACAAAGCCACCCAGATCGGTCACTACGCCACCACCCAGGTTGATGAGCAGGCTCTTGCGGTCGGCCCCTTTGCTGGAAAGTTCCTGCCATAATTGCTGGCAGGTCGTGATGTTTTTATGACTTTCGCCGGCAGGCATAGACAGAACTTCCGCATCCTGCGCAATAGGAATTTTCTTAATGAAGTAGGGGAGGCAGTGTGTACGGGTATTTTCATCGGTTAGGACAAATAGCCTGGAAGGTTGGATCTTGCTCAGGATGGTATTCAGGTGGTCCCAGGCAGTTTCACCGCCAAATACAGCCCCGCGTTCTTTACCGATTATTTTTTGGTCCCCCATGGAAATTGGTCCGTTTTTAGATTCCAAATCTAACTATATTTGTGCTTATAGAATTCACACATGGCCAATAATCGTCTTTTCGACAATACCGAGATCGCCTTTAAGCTAAAAAACGATTCCGAGCTGGAACGGGCGTACTTCCTTTTCAAGATGATCTCCAAGGAACCCCTGGTTCGAATTGGGACCGCCGTCACGAAATTTGCACTCGACCTGCACCTTCCGGTAGAAGGACTTATACGATCCACTGTATTCGACCATTTCTGTGGCGGAGTGAACGAGAAGGATTGTATGCCTGTAATTGATAGACTGGAGGCGGCCGGAGTATACTCGGTGCTGGACTTTTCAGTAGAAGGGAAAGATGAAGACGGGCAGTGCAATGCTGCCATGGAAAAGGTGATCGAGCTCACCCGATTTGCCGAGCACAAGAGCGCCATGCCTTTTTCGGTATTTAAACCCACCGGGCTGGGCCGCTTCAGGACCTGGCAAAAGGTGACAGAAAACAAAGAACTCACCAGCCAGGAAAAGGCCGAATGGGAGCGAATTGTAAATCGTTATGACAAGATATGCCAGGTGGCGTATGACTGCGACGTAGTATTGCTCATCGACGCAGAGGAATCCTGGATGCAGGATGCCGCCGATGCGCTTTGTGAGCGGATGATGGAAAAATACAACAAGGAGAAAGCCATTGTCTTCAATACGCTGCAGTGCTATCGCTGGGATCGAATGGATTATATGAAAAAATTACACGCCCGTGCGAAGGCCAAAGGCTATAAGCTTGGTTTTAAGATCGTACGAGGGGCTTATTTGGAAAAGGAAAACGATCGAGCTGAAGAAAAAGGCTATCGAAGCCCCATTTGCGAAAACAAAGTAGCCACCAATGAAAATTTTAACCAGGTGATGGCCTATATTTTTGATCATCTGGATGACATCCATCTCTTCCTGGGAACCCATAATGAGGACAGTTGTTACCAGGCTATGGACATCATGGAGGCTCAGGGTATTTCGAAGAACGATCCCCGGGTGTGGTTTGGACAGCTATATGGAATGAGTGATCATATAAGCTACAACCTGGCCGTGCTGGACTACAATGTGGCTAAATACATTCCCTTTGGGCCCGTCAAAGACGTCATGCCCTATCTAATACGACGTGCCGAGGAGAACACTTCCGTAGCCGGACAAACCAGCCGGGAGTTGGACTTGCTGAAGCGGGAAAAGAAACGCAGGGGGATCTAAATTTTTCGGCGATTTTCGAGGAAAAGATGTATCTTTAATTCACTACTAATCAATTTAATAACATCTTTAATCTCCTGATTATGAAAAAATTCCAATTTAGTTTACTCGTACTTGCCTTACTCACCTTTATTGCCTGCAAGGATGCCGCAGAAGAAGCAGGCGAAACGGTGGAAGAAACCGTAAAAGAAGTAGAAAAAATGGTCGAAAAGCCAGACTATGCGGCCTTTGATAAAAATGTTGGCGTGATAAGAGCATTTATCGCGGCACATGAAAAAGAGGACCTGGCTGCCCAAACGGCCTTGTTGTCGGATACTATGTCCTGGAGTCCGCCCAGCTACAATGGAAACAAAATGCAGGGAAAAACAGAATTGTTAGCTGCCTTAAAAGGGTATCACGACAGTTTTGAGAACATCAAGTTTACCGAGGGCATTGTTACCAAAACAGGAATGGAACCCGGGATGTGGTCCGGTTCACATTTCCCTAAGGGTAGTGCCAATATGTCCCCGGATGCCATTCGTGTATATGGTACCTGGACTGCTAAGCACAGTGCCAGTGGGAAAGATATAGGAGTTAAGTATTACGCCATTATGTGGGTCAATTCCGCCGGAAAAATTGCTGGAACCAGTACTTATTTCGACGTAAACGGTATCCAGGCACAGCTCAAGGCCAAGTAAGGCTAATCTATTGTAAATCTTCAAGAGGCCCTGAGCGGGCCTCTTTTTATTGTAGTTTCTTCAAAGGGTTTTTACCCAATAAAAAGGGGGTTTTGCTCCTAACACTTTTGCCGAGAACCACTTAACTTTGTAATGACAAAAGAGATCATTCTTTGATCGCTATACCAATTCGGTGTCTAAAACCGACTTAGGAACCAACGTTCACTTAAAATTACTTCTATGAATTACCCAACAAAATTCAATTTGCAGCGAATACTGTTCGTCTGCCTGGCACTCGCTCTTTTTGGCATGTATAGCTGTGAAGATAAAGGTGCCGAACTCGTATTGGACGAAACAACCACGACCAACGTGGAAGCTGTTTGGCCCAATACATCCACCGGAAGATTGGTGAGAGATCATTTACGACTTGCCATGGGACATGGCATGGATGCTGAAGAAAAATACCAACAGTCACTAAGCAGGCTGCAGACCGACAGTCTGGCCGGAAGTGTGCTTTATGAAGGCTATTCCAAGGTAACAGCCGAAAATTATTTTTACCGAACCATGATCGTGGAAGCCTTGAAAGGACTACAGTCCGGGGCATCACTCAATTACCTGAACGATATCGCTTCGGAGAGGATTCCGGCGGATCGTTATCCCGAAAATGCCGAGATCGACACCCGAATCGATGAGATCGTGATTCGCATCACAGCGGTAGAGGGAATTACCCGGCTAGCCAACGACAGTCTGGTGGATGCCAACGCTGCGCTTGTTCGATTAATGGATAACAAAGACCTCACGGTACGACAGATGGCCGCCCGAGGCTATATTATGTCGCCTATAGGGAACAAAGAGGAAAAGATCCAGGAATTGATGGAGCGACTTCCAAAGGCAGAACACTGGTACCTCACGGGTACAGATACCGACATCAAGAAGGTGAAACATCCCGATATGCCGGAAGAATTCGAGATCATTGAAAAAGAAACCAAGGACGCACCTAAAATCAAACAACAATGAAAAAACTGATCAATTATCAATATATGGGCTTGCTAGTGGGTGGCCTGCTATTTTTCTTGAATGCACAACAAGCCATGGCGCAGCAAACCTGCACCATTCCACCGCATGACAATGTAGCCGACGGGAGCTCGGCCTACCAAACCGGCCTATGCAACCAGGCACGAGTGGACCACTGGTGGTCTGTAATGAACATGAGAGAGAGTGACTGGGACGCGGGCTTTGGCTATTACGATGCCTGTAACCTGGACCGGCCCCTGGCACGTACCTTTGCCGCCTTGTACCTGTTGACCTACTCGGCCCAGGACTATGCCACCAATACGGGCGACTATAGCGGGAACGCCCTGCGATGGGCATATCCATACACGGCCAACAACATTGGACGGCTGCAGGCCTTGTGTTTTAAGCCCGGATCCAACCCGGGAGATTGGCTAGGGTGGGCCTATGGCAATCGAGTGGAGTTGTATATTCCTTATTTCTACAATTTGAATGTAGCCAGCAGGGCGGGAACCCTCTTGCACGAGGCAAGGCACAACGGGGGCAAGAGCCACAATGGTGGCAGTGGTTGCCCAAGAGCGGCTTCCTGCGACACCAACTGGGATTATGAAGGAGCCAATATGTACCAGGTGTTGTATTTATGGTGGTTTGCCGTAGATGGTACGCGTACCACCCAGGCCATAAGGGATATGGGGCGCAATCGCGCACGGGCCGTACACAACAACGGCTTTAATACCAACCCGGGCTTTAATATTTAAATAGTAAGGAGCGCAGGGGGATTCTATTAAACCTCATGATTGACCAACTGCGCTCCTAAAACATCAATCATATTCGTTGATGCCGTATAAGATCTC
>JABDNM010000185.1 GCA_013043825.1 Flavobacteriaceae bacterium | reverse complement strand
AGTATGCACATTGTTCAAGCCATTAAAACTCACAAAAGAAGGTGTATTCACAAGTTGGACCTTACCATCGACGCTCTCTAATGTTTCAATGCCTTCCAGGTTAACCAGAGCCGGTAGTTCGTTAAATTCAATGCCTCGCATGTACACTATTGATTCAAGGCCTATAAGGTTGAGGATAAGGTCATTATTGTTCATGTTTATCGATCCTCGAATCGATTCCAAATTCTCAAGTCCTTGCATATTGGTGATATTGGTGTTTTCAATTCCCAATGTACCCCCTATTGTTCGCAAGTTGTTCAAACCATTCAAGGTCGTAAGTAATAGTGATTCAATAAACAGTCCTCCTCCCGATCCACCGGAACCTATACCCACATCAGTAATCCCATTAAGGCCATTCAAATTGGTTATATCGGAACCTGAATTACCCACCCAGAGACTTCTCTGAAGCATAGTACAACCTGGATAGTTTGAAGTAAAGTTGTCGATATCGGCCTGAGAGGTCAAAATGATAGGTGAGCTAGGACACTGCCCAAAACTTAAAGAAGTCACAAACAAAAACACGGCAAGGAGTAGTAGTTTTCTCATTCAGGAAATATTTGATCGAAGATATACAAATATTGTTTGCTCGAATGATAAGGGTGATTTATAATCTTACCCGATATATTTAAATCTTTTGGTCGGTGTTTAACATCCCCCAAAGCTGATCTTTCAGCTCCATCAATCCTTGCTGTGCCACCGAGGAGAAGAATAAATAGGGTATCCCTTCCAGGTCTTTGTCCAGCTGTTCCTTCATCTCTGCCTGGAGCTCATCATCCAACATATCGCTTTTCGAAATGCCAATGAGACGTTGTTTGTCCAGCAACTCCGGGTTATATCGTCTTAATTCATCCAGCAACACATCGTATTGCTTTCGAATATCGTCGGCATCTGCCGGAATGAGGAACAGGAGTGTAGAGTTGCGTTCGATGTGGCGTAGAAAGTAGTGTCCCAGGCCTTTTCCTTCTGCTGCACCTTCAATGATGCCAGGAATATCGGCCATGACAAAGGATTTATAGTCACGATAATCCACGATGCCGAGGTTGGGCTTTAGGGTGGTGAATTCGTAGTTGGCGATCTTTGGTTTGGCGGCGGTGATCACCGAAAGTAAAGTAGATTTTCCGGCATTTGGGAAGCCTACCAAACCTACGTCGGCCAGCACTTTCATCTCCAACGTGAAATTGCCTTCTTCCCCTGGTAGTCCGGGTTGAGCGTATCGGGGTGTTTGTCTGGTTGCGCTCTTAAAATGGCTGTTCCCCAAGCCCCCTTTTCCACCCTGAGCGATAATGAGTTCTTCCCCGTCTTCCAGCAATTCCTGCATGGTTTGTCCGGTGTTGGTATTCTTCACTACCGTTCCCAGCGGCACTTCAATATAGACATCTTCGCCATTGGCACCGGTGCTGGTTTGTTTCCCGCCGGCTCCTCCGTGACCCGCCTTGAAGTGACGTTTGAATTTTAGGTGGTAGAGGGTCCAAAGATTCTTGTTGGCCTTCAGGATAATATGTCCTCCGCGGCCGCCATCACCTCCATCGGGACCGCCTTTGGGAATGTATTTCTCCCGCCGCAAGTGCGCGCTACCCTGCCCTCCCTTTCCGGAAGTGACATGGATCTTTACGTAGTCTACAAAATTACCCTCGGTCATTTTTCAATGTTCATTGTATAGTGCGCAAGATTCGAAGTGCCAGATTAAAAGGCATGGTCCAAAAATGCTTCGTTGGGCGTTACTTTTTGGATGGCCTTACAGCGTGTCAATAACATTGCTCAAGCGCTCTGTAATCTCATCGATACTTCCCACTCCGTCCACCCCGAAATACTTGTCTTGTGCCTGGTAGAATTCCTTGAGAATATCTGTTTTCCGATAGTATTCGGCAATGCGCTCCCGGATTACTTCCTCGTTGGCATCGTCGGGTCTGCCGCTGGATTTTCCGCGTTCCAACAACCGTTCTACGAGCACCTCATCGTCCACTTCCAGGGCTACCATGGCATTGATCTGACTCTTCTTTTCATCCATCAGTTGGGCCAGTGCCTTAGCCTGGGCTTTCGTTCTTGGAAATCCATCAAAAATAAATCCATTCGCATCTGGGTTCTTTTCTACTTCGGCATTGAGCATGTTAATGGTTACTTCGTCTGGCACCAGATGTCCTTTATCCATGTACGACTTGGCGAGTGTTCCCAATTCGGTTGCGTTCCGAATATTAAAACGAAATACGTCGCCAGTTGAAATGTGCACCAATTGATATTTTTCCTTAAGTACGTCGGCCTGGGTACCCTTCCCTGCTCCGGGGGGACCAAATAGTACGATATTCTTCATTCGTTTGGTTTTCTTCTTAAATAATTTTTTGAAATAGCGCCACATATTGCGGCTGCAAAGATACCAATTTCAGTGGGACTCATAGCGAAATGCGCGGAAGATGAGCCCGAAATATGCTTGTACTCCAGTTGTTTTAAGGTGAATGCCCATTTGAAAGAAGATTGTACCTTTGCCGCATGGCAAATTATTTCTCCTCCAATTTTACGTTGGGAATCCTAGGCGGCGGACAATTGGGCAAAATGATGCTCTACGAAACCAGGAAATTCGACATTGCCACACACGTTTTGGATCCCAGTGCCGAGGCACCTTGCCGTATAGCCTGTGATTATTTCGAACAAGGAGATCTCATGGATTACAAGACCGTGCTCAACTTTGGATCTAAGGTAGATCTGCTCACTTTTGAGATCGAAGGGGTAAATGTAGAGGCTCTTGAGAAATTGGAGGCCGAAGGCAAGAAAGTATATCCCGGATCGCGGACGCTGCGAAATATACAAGACAAAGGAATTCAGAAACAATTCTACAAACAACATCAAATCCCAACCGCTCCTTTCTTAGTATTTGAAACGAAGAATGAACTCAACGAGGCCATTGTTCGGCAAGAACTGAAATATCCATTTGTATGGAAAAGCTGCCTGGGAGGGTACGATGGGATGGGGGTGAGTATTATACGAGATGCAGAGGATATCATACCACTTCCCAGCGGACGTTGTCTTGCTGAGAAATTGATCTCTTTCAAAAATGAACTGGCAGTGATCGTGGCGCGCAATGTTTCCGGGGAAGTGAGAACCTACCCAGTCGTGGAAATGGAGTTCCACCCGGAGGCCAACCAGGTGGAATATGTGATCTGCCCGGCGCGAATCCCGGATGATATCGCGAAAAAAGCAAGGGATGTGGCCGAGAAAGTGTCGCGATCCTTTGAGCATGTTGGACTCTTGGCGGTGGAAATGTTTCAAACCAATGAGGACGATATCCTGGTGAACGAAGTTGCTCCCAGACCACATAATAGTGGTCATTACAGCATTGAAGCTAGTTATACCAACCAGTTTGAACAGCAGCTTCGTGCCATACTAGACCTTCCTTTGGGAAAAACCGATAGTAAATTGGGGGGAATTATGGTAAATTTGGTGGGGGCAGAAGGACATCAGGGTGAAGTTGTCTATAAACATATTGAAAAGATCCTGTCCATGGAAGGTGTAACACCACATATATATGGTAAGAAACATACTCGACCATTCCGAAAAATGGGCCATGTAACCATTGTTCATAAGGACATTAAAGAAGCGAGGAAGTTGGCGGAAGAAGTAAAGAAAACGATACAAGTGATTAGTAGATAATCTTCAATTTTGAAACAAATGAGTAAAGTAGGCATCATCATGGGAAGTACAAGCGACCTGCCAGTAATGCAGGAAGCTATCGATATACTAAAAGGATTTGATATCGAGACCGAGGTCGACATAGTATCGGCGCATCGCACACCCGATAAGCTATTTGATTATGGTAAGAATGCACATGAACGCGGGATCAAAGTGATCATCGCAGGAGCCGGTGGTGCTGCACATCTCCCTGGAATGGTAGCTTCATTATCTCCACTTCCAGTAATAGGCGTTCCCGTGAAATCGAGCAATTCTATCGATGGTTGGGATTCGGTGCTGTCCATCCTTCAAATGCCCGGCGGAGTGCCCGTGGCAACCGTTGCACTGAACGGAGCTAAAAACGCCGGTATTCTGGCTGCGCAGATCATTGGGTCGTCAGACTCCTGCGTACTGGATAAAATTGTGGCCTACAAGAAAGGCCTTAAGTTAAAGGTGGAAGAAGGCGCAAAAAAACTGAAGAAATAAATTTGATGGACAACCCCCTATTACAAGCCTACGATGCCGCTCCATTCTCCAAAATTAAAACCGAACACTTTCTACCCGCGGTTAAAGAGTTGATCAAACAAACTCAGGCAGAAATCGACCGGATCGTAAATAATTCAGATAGCCCAAGCTTTTCGAATACTGTGGCTGCTTTAGAGAATACCGGTGATAGACTAGGTCGAGCG
>JABDNM010000180.1 GCA_013043825.1 Flavobacteriaceae bacterium | reverse complement strand
ACCTCCGGGGGGATCAAGGTAATGCGTCACCTTATCATGATCAAGAATGGTTTGATCGAGTTCAAAAGAACCATGCATCCTCGCGCTATATTACCGGTGCGTTACAACCGCAGGGCAGTCGAGCAACCCATCGTATTCAACATCCTGGCATTTTTTATCCTCTATATGCTATCCTTCATAGTAGGAGTATTGATCTTCTCTCTTATGGGGCTTGATTTTGAAACAGCTTTAGGTGGTGCGGCTTCATCCTTAGGAAATGTGGGGCCGGCATTAGGCGATTTGGGACCCATAGACAATTACAGCAGTTTGCCTTCACCCGCAAAATGGTGGGCTACGGTGTTGATGCTTATTGGTCGATTGGAACTGTTTACAGTTCTTATCCTGCTCACTCCGTTTTTCTGGCGGAATCGCTAATCAACCGAGGTAATTTCTATTTCCACCCGGCGATCAAATTCATCACCCTTTCCGGTTGACTGTCGGAAGGCCATACCCAGGTAGCGCATTCTTCTCGTGTCGATTCCTTTTTTGGCAAGGTAGTTATGTACGGCTTTGGCTCTTGCTTCTGAAAGATTCTTCTTTCCGGTTCGCACATTAAAGAGATCTCTTGCGGGTAACATGGGATCTCCACAACAGATATGTCCAATAAGTTTAAACTTCACCTTGGGATTACGCTTTAAAAAATCTACCAGCTGTTGCAGTGCTTCCTTGCTTTCATCCATAATTACGTCCCGATCTTGGTAGAACATGATCCCCTGCAAAATCACTTTGTCTCCTTTCTTGGGTTCAATTAAGGAGGCGATGGTTTGCTGGGCTGTTTCAGGAAGCTGCGGTGGCTCCACGATCTCACCCTCCACGGGAACGTGGTCTTTTTTATAGTGAACAAACACATCGACCCTGCGGTTATCCGGGGCAGCACTTTGTAACTCGCCATAGCCCATTGAGGAGATGATAGTAAATTCACGTAATTCGGCTTTAACAGATTGGGCACGGCGCTGGGACAATCCCAGATTATAGTTTTCGGTTCCTATGCTGTTTGTATATCCCTTTATATGAACGTCGCGTTCATCTTTGGCTTCCAATTGTTTGATAACCTTCAATAAGGCGTGATGTCCCTCGGTAAGCTCATATTCGTCGTTCTCAAAATACAGTGAGAACTTGAATTCCTCACTTTGAGAGAAAACACTGCAGGGAAGAATAAAAAGTAAGAGTAACAAAAACCGCATTTCATTCAAATTCAATACACTAAATGTAAAGATTATACTTCATATTTGGAGAATTGTTCCAGGTTTGAGTGGATTGATCTCCATTCGGAGTTCAATAATTACGCCACGAATGATAATTATTGGTTTTACTGAAGGGCGGCCTTGATCCTGCTCATGGCCTCTTTGATATCACTTTCGGAAGCTGCATAGGAAATACGTATGCAATTGGGGTCACCAAAGGCTTCTCCGGTAACGGTTGCTACATTGGCTTCCTCTAATAAGAACAGCGCAAAGTCCCCAGAATTTTTAATGGTTCTCCCCCTTATAGTCTTACCGAAGTAATACGATATATCGGGGAAGACGTAAAAAGCGCCATCGGGCTCATTCGATTTAATTCCTGGAATATCGATCAACAAGTCCAGGATAAGCTTACGCCTGTTTTGAAATGCATCCACCATGTATTGAATTTTGGAGGGAGGATTCTCCAGGGCAGCGATCGTAGCTCGTTGTGCAATACAATTGGCTCCGCTGGTTACCTGTCCTTGCATTTTGTTACAAGCTCTCGCAATGTATTCAGGACCTCCTAAATAACCAATTCTCCAGCCCGTCATGGAAAAGGCTTTAGAAACTCCGTTAACGGTTACTGTGCGGTCATACATATCGGAAAAACCGGCCATGGACACATGTTTTCCTGCATAGCTGATATGCTCGTAGATCTCATCGCTTATTACAATGATCTGCGGATATTTTACAAGCACATCTGCCAACGCCCGTAGTTCTTCTTTTGTATACACCGAACCACTGGGGTTACAAGGTGAGCTATAGATCAACAACTTGCTTTTTGGGGTGATGGCAGCTTCCAATTCCTGGGGTGTTACCTTGAAGTCGTTGTCGATGCTGGTTGTAATGACAACAGGTACTCCGCCTGCCACTTCGCTAATATCTCTGTAACTTACCCAGTAGGGTGCCGGCAGCAACACCTCGTCTCCTTCGTTCAGCAACACATGCGCCAAATTTGACAGCGATTGCTTTGCACCGGTTGAAACCACGATTTGGGCAGGTTGGTAACTCAGGTCATTGTCTCGTTCGAATTTCTTGATGATCGCCTTCTTCAGCTCAACATAACCGTCAACGGGAGTATATGAATGATAGTTGTCTTTTACTGCTTGAATTGCTGCTTCCTTAACAAATTCAGGGATGGTGAAATCTGGTTCTCCCAAACTCAGGCCAATGATATCTTTGCCTTGTTCTCTTAATTCACGGGCCTTGGCCGCCATGGCTAAAGTGGCGGAAGTAGCCATTTTATTTACCCGGTTGGAAAGCTTTGGATTCATAAGATCTAAACAGAGAGCGCAGGATTTGCTCCCATTTGTTTCAAATGTTTGAAATGTGCGATAATGGCCTTTCGAGTGGTCTTGTACTCGTTATAAGGCAAGTTGAATTCTTTGGCTGTGTTCCGAACGATCTTGGATATCTTGGTATAGTGGATATGACTGATATTCGGAAAGATATGATGTTCCACCTGGTGGTTTAATCCTCCGGTGAACCAGTTCATGAGACGGTTTTTGGTCGAAAAGTTCACAGTGGTAAATAATTGATGGATCGCCCAGGTATTTTTCATGGTTCCGGAAGGATCGGGTAATAGTACATCGGCTTCTTCCACTACATGGGCCAACTGAAAGACTACACTCAAGATAATACCCGCCACGTAGTGCATCACAAAGAATCCTATGATGATCTTCCACCACGCGATATTGAAAAATATAAGCGGGATCAGGATCCAGATTGCAAGGTAAATAAGCTTGGTAATGATCAGGATACTCCATTGTTTCACTGGAGTAGGAAGTTTTCCGTAGGAAAGCTTTTGTGCTAAATATCGTTTGGTCTGAAGGAAATCGGCAGTAAACACCCAGTTTATGGTGAGCAATCCATAAAAGAAAATACTATAAATGTGCTGAAATTTGTGGAGTTTATTCCATTTGGAGTGCTCTGAAAACCGAAGGATCCTTCCCGCGTCCAGATCTTCATCGTGTCCGTGAATATTGGTGTAGGTATGGTGCAATACATTGTGTTGAACCTGCCAATTATATACATTACCGGCAAGAATATACATACTGCCCCCCAAAACTTTATTGATCCATTTTTTGGACGAATACGCATCGTGATTTGCGTCGTGCATGACATTCATCCCTACGCCGGCCATTCCTACACCCATAATGATGGTAAGCAAGAGTTGTGCCCACCAGGGAAAGTCCAATGTTAGGAACAGGAAGTAAGGACAGAGATACAAGGAAAACATGATCACCGTTTTCAGGTGCAATTTCCAATTGCCGTTACGTGAAATACCGTTCTCTTTGAAGTAGTTGTTTACGCGCTTATTCAGTGTTCTGAAAAATTTGGCCGAATCGACTCTTGAGAACTTAACACTAGATACACTCACTATTTTGTGTTTAAGTTGGGGATTCCAACAATGAAAAGGCTAAAATACGCATCTTCGGCTTAATAGAGTCTAAGCTTTTCTTAAAATTTCTGAAAGATATTCTACTTTTACCGTTAATAACTACTCATGGAAATCGTACTGAAATATTTCCCGAACCTTTCCCAGGAGCAGATCAGGCAATTCTCCATGCTTGGTGAACTTTACCAGGACTGGAACCTCAAGATAAATGTGGTTTCGCGTAAAGATATCGATGAGCTCTATTTAAGGCATGTACTTCATTCTCTTGCAATCGCCAAGGTGCAGCCCTTTCTAAACGGAACCAAAGTCCTTGATGTGGGCACAGGAGGTGGCTTTCCGGGGATTCCATTAGCCATTCTTTTTCCTGAAACTCAATTCCATTTGGTCGATAGTATAGGAAAAAAGATCAAAGTAGTTGAAGAGGTTTCCCTGGGCCTGGGGTTAAAGAACGTACGGTATACGAACGCACGTGCAG
>JABDNM010000064.1 GCA_013043825.1 Flavobacteriaceae bacterium | reverse complement strand
ATTTGTTTCAGCAATTACACCAAAAGTCTCCCCCGGCTTGTTCACACGCAATGTGGTATTCGTATACGGCAAACTCCCTATTCCAAGCGTACCGTCCGAATCAATTCGTACTCGTTCGATGTCATTGGTCTTGAAGCTCATAGAAGTATTATCTGTGGTTCCAAGGAAGTTGGTAGCAACACTGGTTCCTGCGTTACCTTCCAGCGACCAGTCTTTTCCTCCGGTACCACCCATAGCTATCCATCTGCTTCCGTCCCAATAGTAGAATCCGGGAAGAACTTCAGTACTTCCGCTGCTCGAATTGGCAGTATTGTATACCAACAATCCTGTGGCCGGCGAAGTTACCGGTCCGGCTACGTTGGTGGCTGTAAGGGCCACACGATTGATAAGGATACCACGGTCGGTATTGGTCATCTCAAGTTGTGCACTATTGTTAGGGCTATTTGTACCCAAACCTATATTGTCATTGGTACCATCAATAAATAATGTATTGACATCATTAGCGGTTTCAACTCTCAGACTCGAATTGGTCGCTCCGTCGTTGAATACTACTTCTGAATTGGCACCATTTTCGTTAAATTCAACCATCTCCCGGCCTCCGGCAGAAATAGCGATACGGTCTGTAGCTGTTCTCCAGATACCCGTATCAGGATCTGAATCCCAACTATAGAAAGGGGCGGTATTCGTTCCATCCGCCATCGCAAAGATCTGGTTGGAATTAGGAATGCGCAGTCGCTCGACACCGTTGGTCACCAGACCAAACATATCGGCACCCGGACTGTAAAATCCCTTGTTGGTATCACCGGACCATGCAAAGGTAGGATTAGTCGCAGTACCTCCGGCATTTGCCAGAATACGTCCGTCACTAAGGATAGATAATCGGCTAACTCCACCGGTTACTATGCTAAATTCGTCGGCAGCCGAACGGAAGAAACCTGTATCGGTATCACCATTCCAATTAAAAAGAGGTGCCGCGGCTGTACCACTTGTGTACGCTCTTAACGTACCTCCCGCAGTCATTCGAAAGCGCTCAGTATTGTTAGTTCTGAAACTCATATCGACATTGTCGACGGTTCCAATAAAGTTGGTTGCAGGTGAAGTACCTATATTTCCTGAAGATTTCCAGTCATCACTGAGGATAGGAAACCAAACCGTACCGGTCCAATAGTGAAATCCTTTTCCGGTTGTGGTATTGGTGTTGTACACCAGAAGGCTTTCGGTACTTCCTCCGGTAATAGGTGCAATAGTACTTAGATCTGCAATATTGACTCTGGGAACCAGAAATCCTTTATTTGTACTTTCAACATCTAAGATGGATCCTGCCTGTGGGGTTATGGTATTAATTCCCACCTGGGCGGTTAAATTTTCATGAGTTGCAATCACAACCATGAAAATTATACATAATTTGGAGAGTAATTTTGTTTTCATAAGCTAGTCTTTAACTTACGAGGGCTGAGCAATAATACATCAAAAAAACGATGAAATACAAAATAAATCGATGAAATGCCTAAAAGTTTAACATACTGCCTTATAATATCTTAAAATTCCATTCGTTCTCAAAAGTTAATTTTTGAAAGAATCTTAAAAGAAAGAGGGTCTAATCGTTGTAATTTTGAAAAATCTGTAATTTAATTTGTCTTAAGAGCACTTTTTCTGAAAATTATGCAATAATTGTTTTTAGCTGAAAATGGGGCAGATTTTTATTTATTTTCATGTTTATTCTGAAGCATATATCTCAAATTCAATCTATTGATCAAAAGATCATTCCGGGTCGAACGAATTCGGTTTCCGTATTAAGGGAAGATCAAATACATCCTTTCGTCTCAGGAAATAAATTCAGAAAACTAAAATATACACTTCAGGATGCCAAAGATCAAGGAACTCATGCCCTTTTGACGTTTGGCGGGGCTTATTCAAACCATATCGCTGCGGTTGCCGATGCAGGGTTCCAAATGGGTTTTACTACCATAGGTGTAATTCGTGGAGAGGAATTGACTGCCAAGGTGCACACAAACCCAACCTTGCGTTTCGCACAGGAAAGAGGGATGAAGCTTCATTTTGTTAGCAGGGCTACTTATAAACAGAAGGAGAGCGATCATTTTATTGATTCGCTACGGGATAGGTTTGGCAACTTCTATCTCATACCGGAAGGTGGAGCGGGGCCATTGGCGGTAAAGGGCTGCGAAGAGATATTGGGACCTGAAACTTCCCAATTCGATGTCATCTGTGTCTCGGTGGGTACCGGAGGCACTATTGCCGGCATTATTAATGCTTCGGAATCGCATCAGACCATTATTGGATTCTCGGCGTTAAAGGGAACTTTTCAGCATTCAGAAATAAAGAAATACAGCGCGAAAACGAATTACGAGCTAACCGATGACTATTGTTTTGGGGGCTACGGTAAAATAGATTCGACTTTGGTACGTTTTATCAATGAATTCAAAGAAAATACGGGTATCCCTTTGGATCCCGTCTATACCGGAAAGCTAATGTATGG
>JABDNM010000177.1 GCA_013043825.1 Flavobacteriaceae bacterium | reverse complement strand
ATGTTCGTAAGCTCGTTGAAATAGCGCACTCCATGGGTCTTGATCCATGCATCCACAGCGGCCTGAGCGTTTTCAATATTCATGGTAGTTAAATTTTAGATAGCACGATCTTCTCATTTTCCTTGGTCATTCTTATGGTGAAGAACTCTCTTAGGCTTTCATACTTATCGTAGGCCAGGACAGGAGTCTTCATTTCAAAAATGGTGGCAACCTGTATGTTCTGACCGGTAACGCTAACGCGATAGATAAATGATCCTGCTCCCTCGGGGAGTGCAATTCGAGCGGGTTCCGGGACGAATTCGGCTTTGTAATTCTCGGGGATCTTTATGGTTAACATGGTTTGATCCTTGAATGGAAATTCAAAATCTATCGAATATTTTCGTTCTTCTTTCAGAAAAGGATTTTCACTAAGTCCAAAGAACAGTAATGGCGAAAAGTACAACTTATCGTCGATCTCATCCACCGCATTATCCAACTCAAATTCGAAGGCGATCTCGGTATGACTGGAGGCTTCGGGATCGGCTTCCACATCGCTTACTTCCAATCCTGACTGTGCATAATTAATGATGGTCTCGATCTTATTTTCACCCAGATCCTTGATCTTGGCTTTTTTATTGATATCGTAATAGCCTCCATGACGTTCCTTAACACTGCCCACCATCAAGAAATCTTCATCGAGCTCGGCCGTCGCCATTATGCTCCTGGGCGAAGTGCGTGGTTTGGTAAGTGAAACCCAATCAAAAGCCTTATCCGGATACATTCTCAGTCCCTGCCAATTTAAAAAACGGGAAGCGATAAAATTCACATTAGACTCGTCATGCGCAGCATCGAATAGATGGGTCTTATTTCCTATAGTAACTCCGGCTATCATGGCGTTGAACGCACTGCTGCTGGCAGTGAGGGGTATCCCGTTGCTCTTTGTTGACACAAGTATAGGATGGGCCTTAAGTCCTACGCTGTTCAGCATTGAAATTAGAACCAGATTTATATCGGCCAGATCTCCTTCTTTTTTCTTATACGTATCGCGTACAGACTGATCCGGGACGAAATCGTAATTCTCGTTCCATTTAAAGTTCGATTTGACATATTTGTAGACCAATTTTGCTTTCTCAAGTTCATTGATCTCATCACCCACGGCGGCAGCCACTTCATCTTTATAGAATTTCTTAGGTTTGATACCAACTTGAAAACCATCGACTTCGGACAGTATTTCTACCAAAGACTCCCAGGTTCCAAAGGTCAAGGAATTGGTGACGGCGGTAACATTTATCGTAAGGTACGACCGGTAGAGATCCATGTCGTAGACGTAGTTCTCATATTCCAGGGCTGGCACATTGGTGGCGATGAATGTGGTGGATTTTGAATTCTCAACCCGGTTTACATTAAGGAAAGCCCGGGGATTTTGAAGGATCTCGATTCCTATCTGACTGTTATTCGTGACCTTGGCCTTCACTTTGCGAATAGGGATGTCATATTGAAGATCGATATCCGATCCTGTCCCTTTCTCACTTTTATAGGAAAGTTCGATCACCGACCCCGGAGAGACATTGGGAAAACTGAATTTCTTGAACTTCACACCTTTCACTTCCTCGTCGGTAAAGATCAAATCTTTGTCCAATTCAGTTTTTACCACGGCTCCGTCCACCAGGTTATAAGTTGCCCCTTTCACCCTTCCTACATCGGGATAAGGAATTCGGATAGTAGCATAATCGTATCCTTCCTCATTGAAGATCTTGATGCGTTCATGAACCTCAACGTAGCGACCCAGATAGACATTGACGTCCCGGTACAGTACCACGGCATTGGCTTCGGGGAACTGCGGGTCGCTTTTTGAAGCCACTTCGGCTTCAGAAACCTCCCCAAACTCGTTGTTCTGGGCGGTCATTTCAGCATTAAAAAAGAAAACGATTAACGATAGAGCAGTAAAAAACTTCGTCATTTTGTGTATATTATATTTTGCTTAGTATTAATTTTTGATTGTCGCTTTTCGCAACTTTCCGTCTAAATTTCCGGTAGGCGTCGTATGACTCCTTCGGAAAGTCACCTTCATGAATTTCGAAGGTTCGTTTGTAGATCAAATCACCGGATTCCTTTACAACCACTTCCGAAGAATACTTCCCAAAATCTCCCTCAAATTTAATGGGCTCGGGCAGCGTTTTGACAGCATATCCCTCCGGCAGTTCGATAACCACTTCATCAACATCCTTAAAACCCCTGGGTAAGCTCAATGCTCGTTGACGGTTTTTATATTTCTTCGGAATATAAGTAGAACGGTTCAATATATTTACGTTAAGCAGCATGTCATTACCGGCAAATCCAGCGTACGATCGAGCGTCAAACTCAAGGCTCTCCTTAAGCATAACGGCCTCGCGATCGTTGACAAATTCCATCTCGCTTATCGAGATATTGTCGATATAGTTCCAGTAATTCTTATAATGCTTGTCCTGTTTATCCTTTTTGGCCTCGATCACCTTGTACCTGTCGTCATATTGAATACCCGATGATTCCATTCGCGCTGTTACCGAGATATTTCCATCGACATCCAGCGAACAGTTTCCCTTGGTGATCAAATAGTTCGTATTGTGATCGTAGTCCTCGGTATGCGCTATTTTACCTCCTTCAGGGGTCACCATAAGCACATCCCGGTCATCGGTGAAATCGCCTAAAAATCCAAATGGAATATCCTGACTTGTACATTCGAGCCAGATAGTTTCATCTTCATTGGGCACAGCCAGGATCACATGGTTGCCCTGCAGCGAAGGAAAATCATGCAAGATGTTTCGTTTTTCGGCACTCGCATATACCACGGTATAATAAGAAGGGATATCGGCGGCCTTCAACAATGTTCTGGTATAATTGGTCAAAGCCTTGCAATCCCCGTAACCCACATTGTCAACCTCGGTAGCCGGCATGGGTTTCCATCCCCCAATCCCGATCTGAACACTTATATAGCGGGTATTTTTCTGGACATATTCATAAATAAGCCTTGTTTTCTCTTCCAGGGTATAGTCTCCATTCACCATATTGCGCACCTTGGTCACCGTTGCGGGAGGCAACTCGGATACGTCATTTAGTAAGCTGTTGTGGATCCATTTCCCAAATTGATCCCAATTGTGAGCCACGCCCTGAACGCCTTCCAAATAAAAGGTATCCATGGAGAAAAAGACATGGGGTGCAAACGAATCGAATGACGGGCTATGCGATTCGGGTTCCAGAGCCAACAGGTTTTTTGAAACCAGGTTGATACTGTTTCCATTTTCCGAAACTGCGATATTTCCGTTTTCGTCAAATACTTTGTGCTTGAGCGAAACACCGGGCGCCCAGCTAATAGAATACGAGCTTTCCATCAC
>JABDNM010000163.1 GCA_013043825.1 Flavobacteriaceae bacterium | reverse complement strand
GTGTTGGACTTGATGCAACCAATACTGCTATCCTTGAGTTCATAAGCAATTCTGAAAATCCGGTGACGGAGCTTTCATCCAAGATCGTAGTTTCAATTGCAGAAGATCGGTTACGGCTGGGAGTGATCGATAGTCTCTTTGCACAGGAACTGGCTAGAAAAAATTTGTCTATTGACTTCGGGTTGAGTCACGAGCAACCACAACTCGAAACGGAATATTTACGCCCAGATGTGATAGAACGGGCTACTTTGGAAACCAAATCTCAATCGCCCTACTTTTTTTATAACAACCATGTGAAGGCGCATTTTACCAATGTGACCTTTGCTATTTTGAAAAAGAACTTACTAGGAATACTCCTGTCGTTTTTACTCGTGACGGCCGTCATTCTATGCCTCCTGTATTTGCTCAAGATCATCAACCATCAAAAACAACTGGCAGAGGTAAAGAACGATCTTATAAGTAACATCACCCATGAATTCAAAACACCTATTGCTACCATTGGAGTAGCCATGGAGGCCATCGAAAATTTTAACAAGGAGATGGATCATGAGAAGAACCTACGTTATGCGAAGATCTCCCGGGAACAAGTTGGTAAACTCAATGTGATGGTAGAAAAACTACTGGAAACGGCGACTTTGGACAGCGAAAAATTACAGCTGAATTTAGAAACAAAGGATTTGGTCGAACTCCTACGAGAAGTCACCCAAAAAGAAAGTATTGCACTGGGAAATAAGCGCATAGAATTTCATAATTCGGAAGAAGAATGTTACTGTGAGTTGGACGTGTTTCATTTTGAGAATGCCATCAATAATATAATCGATAACGCTATTAAATATGGTGGAGATAAAATTTCAGTCTTTCTTCAAAAGAACCAAAAAGAGGTTGAAATTCGTATTGAAGATAGTGGTATATCACTTACGGAAGGGCAGGCTCATCAGTTATTTGAAAAGTTCTACCGTGTTCCACGGGGAAATACACATGATGTAAAGGGGTTTGGCATAGGCTTATACTACAGTCGGAAAATCGTGGAAAAGCACAACGGAAAAATTTCCGTATCCATTCGCCCGAATACAGCATTCAAGATAACTTTACCCCATGGATAGCTTGACTAAAATATTGCTGGCCGAAGACGAAACGGCCCTCGGACAAATCGTCAAGGAGAGCTTGGAAACCAAAGGCTTTGAAGTCTGCTTTTGCACCAATGGGGAAGAGGCTTTGGAGGTGTATTACAAGGAAAAACCGAAATTATTGGTCCTGGATGTGATGATGCCAAAAAAAGATGGTTTCACGCTGGCCCGGGAGATACGAGCGCTGGATCCAAGAATCCCAATTTTATTTCTTACGGCAAAGTCACAACCTCGCGACGTAGTTGAAGGATTCAATTTGGGCGGTAATGATTATTTGAAAAAACCCTTCAGCATGGAGGAACTTATTGTTCGGATCAAAAATTTGCTAAACCAGAACGGAGATTTGGAGACTGAAGAAGTGGAACTGGGAGAATATCATTTCAAATTCAAATCTCAGACGCTACAATTCAAAGATGAGGATCATATCAAGTTAACGCATCGTGAAGCCCACCTGCTTTACCACCTCTTTAATAACAGGAACCAGGTGCTGGAACGATCTATCATCCTAAAAAAACTTTGGGGCAATGACGATTTTTTCAATGCCCGGAGCATGGATGTTTTTATTACCAAACTTCGCAAGAAGCTTAGCAAGGATCCCAATATAAAGATCATCAATGTCCGCGGGTACGGTTACCAGTTAGTTTGTTGACCCAAAGAAGGGGTGGTTGTTTCAACGTAATAACCAATTTATCCTGGAGCGGTTTTTGTATCTTGTTCCTCTATGAGGATTGCCCTGCTTCTTTTTTTCTTTAGTTCATTCATCTATGCCCAACAGCTCGAGTTGGTTAGTAAGAAACCACTGGAGGTGGACCGTTTTGTCGGTTTAGATTCGTATGGACATACCTACTTTATACTGCAAGGGGTATTGCACAAACAGGGAGAACTGGGTGATTTTGTTTTTCAGGATCTTCAATTGGGCGCGATTGGCACGATAGATCTTATAAACCCGTTGAATGTAGTAGTTTTTTATGCTGAAGTGAACACAGTGGTTTTTTTAGACAATCGATTGAATGAGAAGGAGCGAGTTAATTTTAATAATCTCCCCAACTTCATTAATATCAGTTCGATTACCAATGCAGGTAACAATCGGTTGTGGTTATTCAATATGGATACGCAGCAATTACAATTGTTTAATTATAGAAACCAGAGAGAAACAGTTTTTTCCCAGCCTTATGAGGGGTCGCTCATTGATATGGTAAGCGATTTTAATGATTGCTTTCTGCTCACCGAAGACTATTTGTGGCAGGTAAATATTTATGGAAGCCAGCTTTCTGAAGTTCAACTAAGTGGTTTTGAACGAATTGTACGTAGTGGTAAAAAAGTGATCGGGCTTAAAGAAAATAAGCTCTACTTCATCCAACCGGAAGCCGTTATCCCCCTCGAGCTAGACTTGGACGAAAACCCTATTAAAGACTTGCAGCTAACCCAAGAATTCCTGTATATTTATGACGGAAAATTTTTATCCACTTTTACACTAACTCAACCTAAGTAATCCAATTTATGCACGTTGCAATCGCAGGAAATATTGGCTCCGGCAAAACCACTCTCACCCGTTTACTTGCAAAACATTATAAATGGAAAGCTCATTTCGAAGACGTTGAGGATAATCCCTACCTGGATGATTTCTATAACGAAATGGAGCGTTGGTCATTTAATTTACAGATTTACTTTTTGAATAGCCGGTTCAGACAAATACTTGAGATTCGGGAAAGTGGTAAAAAAGTGATCCAGGACCGCACTATTTATGAGGATGCCTTCATTTTTGCTCCTAACCTGCATGCAATGGGACTCATGACGAATCGTGATTATGAAAACTATCGCGCCCTGTTCGACCTAATGGAAAGCGTAACCGAAGGCCCGGACCTTCTTATTTACTTACGAAGCTCCATACCAAATCTCGTCAACCAGATCCACAAAAGAGGACGTGAGTACGAAAACTCAATAAGCATCGATTATCTCAGTCGGCTTAATGAGCGATATGAAGCCTGGATACACGATTATGATAAAGGCAACCTGCTCATCATTGACGTTGACAACCTCAACTTTGTTGATAACCCCGAAGATCTTGGTTCCGTGATCACAAAGATCGATGCCGAATTGCATGGATTGTTTTAGAAAAGAAATAAAAAAAAGCCCGGACAAATAGTTCGGGCTTTCTGTTTTTTTTTTCAAAATGGATTAGGACTTGCTCTCTTCTACTTCTTCGATCACCTCTTTGATCACTTTCTTCCCACCTGTCTTAACATCCACTTCTTTCATGGCATCCAATTGAGCTTTCACCTCTTCCATGGTTCCTTCTATAACGTCTGTTTTAGCTGAAGTTTCGCCATTCTCGGTCGTGGTAGTAATCACAGTTGCTTTGACCATTCCGTCACCGTTATCTTCCATTTCCACTTTGACTTCCTTTTTCATGCTTTCGGCACCTTCATGTCCTTCATGAATTCCATCTTTTTTCTGTAATTCAGCGATCTTGGCTTTCACTTCCGCTTCAGTTCCCTTGATCTTCTGAACTTCTTTTACTTTATTCCCGTCCACCATAGAAATAGTTTCGATGGTCGCAACGGTCATATCACCTTCTTTTGTCATGTTGATCTTCACTTCCTTATCTGAAGTTTCACCGTCATTGGAAAAGAACATTTCATTTTCACCTTTTATCATGTGCTTTTTACCATCGGAGTCAACCCAGACATTCTCTGTCTCCATAGCATTGGCCGAATCATGCGATCCGTGTCCTCCTAAAATAGGAGCGATCACCAACCCAACCAGACAAGTTAATTTGATCAAAATGTTCATCGATGGTCCGGAAGTATCTTTGAAAGGATCTCCCACGGTATCACCGGTTACAGCCGCCTTGTGAGCGTCACTCCCTTTATAGGTCATCTCGCCGTCGATCATCACTCCCGCTTCAAACGATTTCTTAGCATTGTCCCAGGCACCCCCGGCATTGTTCTGAAAGATGGCCCACATCACACCGCTCACACAAACTCCTGCCATATATCCTCCAAGAGGTTCGGCACCAAAAAAGAGTCCGATTAAAATTGGAGTAATGATGGTCAATAAACCTGGAAGGATCATTTCTTTCAAGGCCGCTTTGGTGGAGATATCCACACATTTGGCATATTCCGGAGTTCCGGTACCTTCCATGATACCAGGAATTTCACGGAACTGTCTCCTTACTTCCTGCACCATTTCCATGGCCGCTTTCCCAACACTCTTCATCGCAAGGGCCGAGAATACTACTGGAATCATTCCTCCCACAAATAGCATGGCCAATACATCTGCACGGAATATATTAATTCCGTCGATCCCGGTGAAGGTCACATAGGCTGCAAATAAGGCAAGTGCCGTTAAGGCTGCAGATGCTATCGCAAATCCTTTTCCAACGGCTGCCGTAGTGTTTCCTACGGAATCCAAAATATCGGTACGCTCACGTACGTGAGGCTCTAGTTCACTCATTTCAGCAACTCCCCCTGCATTATCTGCAATGGGTCCGAAGGCATCGATCGCCAACTGCATGGCAGTGGTAGCCATCATCGCAGAGGCAGAAAGTGCTACTCCATAAAATCCTGCCAATTCATACGAACCGTAGATCGCAGCAGCAAATAAAAGTACGCTCCAGAAGGTCGACTTCATTCCAACCGCCAATCCGGCAATTATGTTTGTCGCAGCCCCGGTCGAAGAGTTTTTAACGATGTCCATTACCGGCTTTTTACCCAAACTGGTATAATACGCTGTAACATAGGAGATCAGGGCTCCCACGGCCAAGCCAATACATGCTGCATAAAATACGTTCATAGAAGCAATTTCCCGAGCTCCTTCACCAAAGAAATTCATGGTCATTCTTTCGGGAAGCATCCAGTCGATAAGGAAGTAACTGGCAATTAAAGTAAGAACGATTGCGGTCCAGTTCCCCATATCCAATGCTCGTTGAACCTGTGCTTCCTTAGCTTCATTATTCTTAATTCCTACTAAAAAGGTTCCTATAATTGATGCAAGCACGCCTACACCTGCTATCACCAGCGGCAATAGTATAGGGCCCATGTTGTTAAAAGCATCGCTAAACTGTCCGTTTACAGACATATCCCGAATCACGTAGTTTCCAAGTACCATCGATGCCAAGACAGTCGCTACGTACGAGCCAAAGAGATCGGCTCCCATCCCGGCTACGTCTCCAACGTTGTCTCCTACATTATCTGCAATGGTCGCTGGGTTTCGAGGATCATCTTCCGGGATTCCCGCTTCTACCTTTCCAACCAGATCGGCACCCACGTCAGCGGCTTTAGTATAGATACCACCACCCACACGGGCAAAGAGTGCGATAGACTCGGCACCCAGGGAAAAACCAGCCAAGGCTTCCAGCACCACAGTCATATTATCATAAAAACTTCCTTCGCCACCTATGAATTGGTGTACAAAGAACATAAAGAACAAACTCAAACCAAGGACGGCAAGTCCGGCAACACCAAGGCCCATTACGGTACCACCACCAAAAGATACTTTTAGCGCTTGTGGCAAACTGGTTTTAGCTGCTTCTGCAGTACGAGCATTTGCTTCTGTTGCAACGCGCATTCCAATGTTTCCGGCAGAGGCTGAAAAAATGGCTCCGAAGATAAAGGCAGGTACGATCATCCAGCTAGTGGATTCCACGAGTGTGGATACAACGAAAAGCAACACCGCCGCTATTACTGCAAAAATGAGCAATAATCTATATTCGGCATTGAGGAACGCCAGTGCTCCTTCCTTGATGGACTTTGATATGGACTGCATTTTTTCACTTCCTGCGGCTTGCTTTTTTACCCATCTCATTTTTACGAGCATGAACAACAATCCCAGGACTGAAAGCGCGATTGGTAAGTAGATAATGTTTTGTTCCATTATGAGTTATTTAGTTAAATAGAGTTTTCGTTTTAGCGAGGGCAAAAGTAAGAAATTTTTGTGGGGTGGGAAATTCTGGGAGTATAAGTTTTAAAACGAAAAACCAAACTCTCCGGTCACACCAAATCCCCTTGCATCGGGGCGATCGAGATAATTTCCGCGAAAGTTGAAATCGATACGGAATATTCGGAAGATATTACCAACACCTACACTCCATTCCCAGTAAAGTTTATCTGAAGGAGCCAGGTTTGCTGGTATCAAAGGCAGATCGGTAAGCGATTCGAAGGCGGGGCGGCTCAATTCGATGTTTTCCTGGGAAATATCACCATAAACGGCTCGAAAACCGATGACTTCCCTCAGGTCCAACTTCCGAAGAAATGGAACACGTGAGAACAATCGGCCGCCAAAATTATGTTGCAAGTGCAAAGAAGCATAGGTATCACTCACAAATTCGTAAAAATCCAGATTTGAAAAGGTGTTATATATGCTGAAAAGTGTTTGATTTCCGGGTATAGGGCTTAACAAACCCAATGGCACCGGATCGAAGGTCTTTCCTACTTCGACCGTAGAATACAATCTACCCAAACCTCCAATATTCCATGGCTGACTATATAAAGCCTGCAGGCGGGAATACTCAAAGTCTCCATCCAGGATATCTTTAGTTCCATAGGTATATCCCAAATAGAAAGTTGGGTAATCCCCATCGTTGATGATAACCCGTTCAACACCATATCCCGAAGTGCGTCGCTTTGGAGTAAAAAAGAATCCCAGCTCGACTTCCGGTTGAGAAATAGTACTCTGGATGTCACCATTGGTATCGAAATATTCCAGGCTGAACGTTTCTGTCGCCGACTCAAGCGTTCGAAACGAGCCAGTAAGTCTGATATTGAGGTTTTTAGCCGGTTCAATGGAAAAACCAGCTGTTGAGAGGTTGATTCGGGTTAACCGATCATTCGCGCCTACCGATATAAGTGATGAGGACGCCAAATTCCTTCCCAGTACATCGTTACTGGTGGTTAAACTTGCGCCGGTTTGTTCAACATCCTTTCGGTTCCCACCAAAAATAGTGAACCGGGACTTGCGATCCAGCAGCCACTTTCCGGAAATGCCATGTTTGAACCTGCGGTCTTTAAATCCATACGCACCAAAAACTTCCAGTCTCCAGGGATCATTCTGACTAAAATAAGTCCGTCCTCCCAGTCGAATCCTCATGCCTTCCGCCTCGTTGAAACCAAAGATGGAGAACACTGGACCTATATCAATATTACCTACTTCGTAATAACCACTGGCCAGCGTTGCCCCGATGTTGTACAGCGATTTGAACCTGGGCACCTCCTTCAGGGAATCCAGCATAGTATAGACTCCCTTTTCATCTTTGCTCAACTTTTCCATGCGTCGTTCCTCCCAAAATTCATCCGGCCGATTGTAGATTTCTTCCTGGTAAGGATCAACCTGAGCTTTATAGAAGTTCTTGTCTTTAGCAAGGTCGAATTCGTAATTATTGAATAATGTTGTTCGCTTCCCGTAAATCCCCTGGGCCTCTTCCTTCTTTCGTAAACTGAAATCACTCAAAAAATAATCCCTGGTAATTAAAAATATGGAATCATTCAAAACGTCAAACTCCTGTTCGATATACACTTCCCGAACCCAGTTGAGGTTGGCACTTTTGGAAGCCTGCAAATTGATCTCCTTGATCGCCCAGGTTGTATCGTTTACCCAAAAATCACCCTTGAAGGTTAGTTCGTTCTTCCTGCGGGGATAGTACACAATATTGTAGCACCATTTATTGTCGCGATAGGCACTGTCCAGTAACACATAATTATATACGTCGATCCCGGTTCGGGAGAGCGGACTGGTAAAAGCCTTATCAAAAAATTTCAAGTAGTTGTCGTATACGTTATACTCCTTGTAAAGGTCTTTGACAAAAGCGATGAGTGTTTGGTTATTGCTAAAGCCCGAATTCTTGTTCCCTTCCAGGATCTCTTTTTCTTCTTTTAGCAAATTGTCCCCGTACACTTTGGAATAGGCCTCATTAATAAAAATAGGGAGGTAAGAATTCCCTGTAATATTTGACGTATCGATCTGTTTCCAGATAAATTCCATCCCTTTGAAAATCTTGCTCTTTATCAAAGTTGAATCGATGGTATTCAGGTCGAATTCCAGTTTTTCGTATTTGTCGTAGGTGTATTGCTTGAATTTTTTTACTCCATTTTCCCTCCTGTTTTCCCAGATCTTACGAAGCATTACAATGGCAGGATTGTCCTTTTTGGATGTTTTTCCACTGAATACCACGACTTCCTCAAGGGCTGAAGCTTCTTCTTTAAGTGTAACAGTAAGATCGTAGGTGGTGCGTTTATCCAAAGGAATCACCAGTAGTTCATATCCCACGAAGGAAACCCATAACGCATCGTGGTTATTATCACTTTCAAGGTAAAACCGACCATTTTCATTGCTGATAGTTCCTTCATTGGTATCCTTAAAGATTACGTTGGCAAATGCTACAGGTTCACCAAATTCGTCAATTACTTCTCCGCTAACCTTGGTCTGAGCAAGGAGACAGGACGAAAATAGTAAGAAGAAAAGGAGTAGTGATTGCCTCATAGCAAGAAAGAAGGTATCAAATTTGGAAACGGAAATATCGTCAAAAAAGTGTGGAAACTAGCGGTACATCACTTTTTTAACAGCCTTGATCACATCCTCGCTGTTAGGTAGCCATTCTTCGAGTAAAACAGGAGAATAGGGTGCCGGGGTGTCGGCGGTGTTGATCTTCTCAATAGGGGCATCCAAATAATCGAATGCCTGACTTTGCACCTGGTAGGTGATTTCGGTGGCTACATTTCCGAAGGGCCAAGCTTCTTCCAGGACAACCAGTCTGTTGGTTTTCTTTACTGAATCTAAAATGGCCTTATGATCCATAGGGCGTACCG
>JABDNM010000148.1 GCA_013043825.1 Flavobacteriaceae bacterium | reverse complement strand
TTGTTTTGTTAAATTTACGCATCCTTTATGTAAACGTCAAAGAATTCCTTTTTATTCTGAAAGTAAGTCATGTTTCTCGAAAATACCGTTAACCAGAAAGAACAATTTGGCTGGATCGAAGTGATCTGTGGTTCCATGTTCTCCGGAAAAACAGAGGAACTTATACGGCGTTTGAAACGAGCCAAATTTGCGCGCCAGCAAGTTGAGATCTTCAAACCCGCCCTGGATACGCGCTACGATGAAGACCGGGTAATTTCCCATGACAGTAATGAGATTCGATCCACGCCCGTGCCTGCTGCGGCCAACATTCCTATACTGGCCGATGGATGTGATGTCATTGGAATAGATGAGGCACAGTTCTTTGATGATGAGATCGTAAAGGTCTGTAATGATCTGGCCAACAAAGGAATGCGAGTGATCGTAGCAGGGCTGGACATGGACTACAAAGGGAATCCCTTCGGTCCTATGCCGGCGCTCATGGCAACCGCAGAATATGTAACCAAAGTACACGCGGTGTGTACCCGCACAGGAAACCTGGCAAACTACAGTTTTCGGAAGTCTGAAAGTGATGATCTGGTGTTGCTGGGCGAGACCGAGGAATATGAACCGCTTTCCCGTGCTGCATTCTTCAAGGCAATGTTGCGTGAAAAAGTACGTAAGATGGAGGTTCGTGACCCGGAGGAACTTCCGCAGAAAAAAAAGGCCCAATAATGACGACTCCTTTTGGTAAAGTTGAGGAGACCCGATTGGAGATCGATCTAAATGCGTTAGGCCATAACTACCAGTACCTTAAATCGAAGACCAAACCCGGAACTAAAATGATGGGGGTGGTAAAGGCATTCGGTTATGGCAGTGATGCGATCGAAGTAGCTAAGGAACTTGTCACTCTGGGAATTGACTACTTTGCGGTGGCCTACGTTGCCGAAGGAATTGCATTAAGGGATGCCGGGATTGAGACTCCCATTTTGGTGCTACATCCCCAACCTTGCAATTTCGAAACTCTTATCGATCGATGCCTGGAACCCACCTTATACAGTGTCAGGATCTTTCGCTCATTTGTGGAGGTCGCAGAACAAAAATCGCAAAAAAATTATCCCGTTCATATAAAATTCAACACCGGTTTGAACCGCCTGGGCTTTTGGGAAACAGATGCAGATTGGGTGCTCGAGCAACTTGCCAGGGCGACTACTCTTACGGTGAAGTCCATTTTTTCTCATCTGGCGGCTAGTGAAGATCCCGCCGAAAGAGAATTTACTCTGCTTCAGATCCAGCGGTTTAAAGCAATCGCAAAGTCGATGATGAAAAGACTGGGTTATGAAACCTTACTTCATCAAAGTAATACTTCAGCCATTATAAATTATCCGGAAGCCAATTTCGACATGGTGAGAACTGGAATAGGCTTATATGGTTACGGTAACGAGGAAGCAGAGGACAAAAGGTTAAAGCCCGTTGTATCATTAAAAAGTGTTATTTCACAAATCCATAAAATCGAACCTAATGAAAGTGTTGGCTACAACCGGGCATACCGGGCGGCAGCCTTGGAGCAAACCGCGACTATTCCCATTGGACATGCCGATGGATTGTCCCGTAGATTGGGCAACCAAAAAGGGCATGTGATCATTCAAGGTAAAAAAGCCCCTATTGTTGGCAACGTTTGCATGGATATGATCATGGTGAACATTACGCACATTGCCTGCCAGGAAGGTGATGAGGTAACTATTATAGGAGACAACCAAAGCGCGGTTGAGCTGGCTGAAGCCCAGGGGACCATATCCTACGAACTATTAACAGCATTATCACAGCGAGTAAAGCGTGTTGTTGGACGAAAACCCTAGTCGTCAAAGTCAATTTTTTGCCGAACCAAGTGAATTTGAGTATTTTGGCGACTTATTAACTCAAAAACCATTCAAAGATGTTAAAAGAATTTAAGAATTTTATCATGACGGGGAACGTCATTGAGTTTGCGGTTGCCGTGATAATGGCAGGTGCCATTGGAGCCGTGATCAACGGATTTGTCTCCAATATTATGATGCCTATTGTTGGGCATTTTTCCGGAGGTGTAGATTTCTCGGAGTTGAAAGTTGTACTCGATGAGGCCGTAGTGGACGCAACAGGAAAGGTAGTTACTCCTGAAAATGCGATTATGTGGGGATCTTGGGTAAACAGTATTATCTCCCTGATCATTGTAGGATTTGTCATGTTCCTTTTGATTAAAGCTTATAACAAAACCAAAAAACCAGCAGAAGAGCCAGCACCGGCAGGACCATCAGACAATGATCTATTGACTGAGATCCGTGATCTTTTGAAAAAGTAATAAAGCGTAGCGACCGCTACACTACTTATTTTTAACAAAACCATCCTGTTTTTCGACAGGATGGTCTTTTTTTTCGTTGTAATTTTGTAGCCTGTTTGCTTAAACGTATACTTTTATGGGAAATAGTCCTGAAATGAAATTAGCAGTAGTTGGAGCCACTGGAATGGTAGGTTCAGTTTTGCTGAAGTTATTGGAGGAGCGAAACTTCCCCATTAAAGAATTGATCCCTGTGGCTTCCCAGACCTCGGTGGGCAGGGAGCTATTGTTCCGAGGTAAGCTTCATAAAATAATTAGTCTTGAAGATGCGGTTCGCGCAAAGCCTGATATTGCCATATTTTCTGCCGGCGGGGAAACTTCCCTGGAGTGGGCCCCTAAATTCGCAGAAGTAGGTACTACGGTAATCGACAATTCCTCTGCATGGCGCATGGATCCTACCAAAAAATTGATCATTCCAGAGATCAATGCACATATTCTTACCAAAGAAGACAAGATCATTGCAAATCCCAATTGTTCGTCTATCCAGTTAGTAATGGCTTTGGCTCCATTACATAAGGCATATAAAATGAAGCGAGTGGTTGTATCCACTTACCAATCGGTTTCAGGAACCGGTGTTAAAGCAGTGCAGCAGTTGGAGAACGAGATCGCCGGTCAGCGTGGTGAAATGGCGTATCCCTACCCAATTCATAAAAATGCCCTTCCTCATTGTGACTCGTTCGAAGAGAACGGTTACACCAAGGAGGAAATGAAATTGGCAAGAGAACCTCAAAAGATACTGGATGATCGTACATTTTCTGTTTCAGCGACTGCAGTACGTATTCCTACGGCTGGCGGACATAGCGAGGCGGTGAATGTTGAATTTCGGGAGGATTTCAACCTGCGGGATGTTCGACGCATTTTACACGCCACTCCCGGAGTAACTCTACAGGATAACCCCGAAACCAACACCTATCCCATGCCCATTTATGCCAATAACAAGGACGATGTTTTTGTGGGTAGAATACGTCGGGACGAAACCCAACCAAATACGATGAATCTATGGGTGGTGAGTGATAATCTGCGCAAAGGGGCCGCAACCAACACCATACAAATCGCAGAGTATTTGATGAATCACGGTTTGGTATAATTTCTAAATTGTAAGAGATTCTGAAACCGGGCGTCTAAAACGCCATAACCATTCAGAAAATATCATTCCTATGAAAATTTTACACGTTATTTTACGCGTTGGCCTTGGGTTGATGCTGCTAACCTTTGGTTTAAACAAATTCTTCTGGTTCATGCCAGATTTCGACTTTACCGGTTATCCTGAAGCCGAACATCTTTTCAACGCGCTTCGCTTTTCGGGTGATGATCCGAGTGCCGGAAAAGGCTATATAATGGGCTTGGTAGGCATCAACGAAGCTGTCGTGGGATTCCTGCTAATCATCAAGAAATGGGTTCCCTTTGCGTTGGTAGCCCTGGTGCCTATTTCGGTGAATGTGGTTTTGTTTCATGCTTTTGTCAATTTACCCAATATTGGCCCAGCCTTGTTAGTCGCAATTCTCAATGGCTACCTCATATACAAGCACTGGGATTCTTACAAGTCTCTTTTCTCATAAAAAACCCATAAACAGCGGGTTAAAAGGTCTTGAAATAAAAGTTTTTCTTACATTTAGGGGATTTTTTACCGCGGTGAAAATTCCCCTTTTAAAAAACAGTTGCTAAAGCATAAATTTGAATGAATACCACCTGCCTTAAATTCGTATGCGGTTTAAGCGTCATTATCTCCCTTATATCCTGCAAACAGGACGATAATGGCGGGGATTATATTCCTATTAATATCATTGCCGTTGCCGATTCTGGTGAGGTGTTTCAGAATACCACCATTGACATAGCTATTTTTGCCAACGATAGCAATGTGCCGTCAAGTGGGCAACTTAGTGTTGAAAATCCTCAATCAGGCTCGATTGCCATTATCAATAATGGAACCGCCTCATTGTTGGATGATGTCTTGCGATATACCCCGGACGCCACTTTTACAGGAGAGGTAAGCTTTCAATATACGGTTTGCGATAGTGTTGGCGAAAGTTGCGCTACCGGTACTGTGTCTATTACTGTACTCCCCTTTTCTCCGGTAGTTTTCGACCTTTCACAAGTGCCTTATGAAAAATTATCTGATTATAATTTCTTCAACGGTTCGCTTTCAGATCAACAACCGGTTTATGGGGTCTTGCCTTATGAACCCATAACACCTTTGTTTACAGATTACGCCCATAAAAAACGTTTTGTCTGGATGCCATACGGTGCAAAAGCTGAATATGTTGGTGATGGTGACCTGATCAATTTCCCTGAAAGTGGTGTCTTGATCAAAAGCTTTTACTACGAAAATGTGCAACCCGGTAATACGACCAAGATCATTGAAACCCGACTCCTTTATAAAAAAGACGGAGGTTGGTCATTCGCAGATTATATTTGGAATGAAGACCAAAGTGAAGCGCTGTTGGATACTACCGGTGACGGTGGATTCGTACCTATAGAGTGGATCGAAAATGGAGAAACTAAAACTGTGAACTACCGTATTCCAGCTAGCTCAGAATGCTTCACCTGTCACAAACGATTTGGGGAAACAGCACCTATTGGGGTAAAACCTCAAAACCTGAATTCGATCTATAATTTTGAAGATGGAGCTGTTAATCAATTGTCCAAATGGATCGAGATGGGATACCTTGAGAGCAATGTTCCTACCGATATCGTCACTGTGGCAAAATGGGACGACCCCACTGCTTCGTTAAACGACCGGGCTCGTTCGTACCTTGATATCAATTGTGCGAGTTGCCATTCCGATAGCGGACATTGCGACTACCGTTCACTGCGATTCGAATTCAGTCTCACAGAAAATACCGACAACCTTGGAATTTGTATCGATCCCGACACCCCGGTTCCGGGATACGAGGGGGACAAGATCATCACCCCGGGAGAACCGGAAAACTCGGTCTTATTTTTCCGATTTAGCACCAACGAGGAGCAATACAGAATGCCGCTACTTGGGAGGACCATACAGCATGAAGAAGGTGTGGCTCTAATCGAGGAATGGATCAATTCATTAACACAAACTTGCAATTAACTAATTAAATGAAACTATTATGAAAAAATTTATTCTACTTGGTATGTTACTGGCCGGAAGTCAGTGGCTCGCTGCTCAAGTATCATTTACAACCGCAGGAGTAGCAACTTCAGGTTCCGATAGAGCCGTGGTAGATATGAATGGCGACTTCCTGGACGATATCGTTTCAGTGACTACGACAAATATTCAAATCTTTTATCAGCAGCCCGATACAACCTTCGATGAAGTGAACATTGTTACCACCCCTGCAGACTACGGCCCATCATGGAGTCTGGCCGCAGCAGATTATGATCGGAACGGCTACACAGACCTGTTATATGGAGGAGGAAGCGGTGTTACGTTTATGAAGGCGAATATCAACGGAACTCAATACGAAGAGATATCCGGACCGGAATTTGTGTTCTCACAACGATCGAATTTTGTGGATATCAATAATGACGGACACCTGGATGCTTTTGTAAGTCATGATGTAGAGCCTAACGTATACTATATCAACGATGGTAGCGGGAACCTAACCTTTGTACAAGGAGGAATAGGAGATTATCCCAGTGGCGGGAACTATGGAAGTGTTTGGATCGACTTCGACAATGACAGGGATGTAGATATGTTCCAGGCCAAATGCGGCGGCGGAGTCGAAAGACGTCAGAATGAACTGCACGAAAACCAGGGCGACGGGACCTTTCTTGAAATAGGTAATGCCGCAGGACTGGAAGATGATATGCAAACCTGGTCATCAGCCTGGGCCGACTACGATAACGATGGTGATATGGATGCCTGGGTTGGAGCTAGTAACTTCAATGATGGTTTCCACAGGCTTATGCGAAACAACGGAAATGGAACTTTTACCGATGTGATCACAGGATCCGGATTGGAAACTTTTAATGCCACGGGAATTGAAAATGCTACCCACGATTTCAATAACGATGGGAATGCCGACATAGTTTCCAACGGAAATATCCTCCTTGGTAATGGAGATCTAACTTTTACGATTGTAAATAGTGTGTTAGCCGGAAACAACGGGGCTTTAGGTGACTTGAACAACGATGGTTTCATCGATGCCTTTACAGGAGGGACTATTTATTATAATGATGCCAATGGCAATAGCTGGCTGAAGATCAACACCGTGGGTGTTCAAAGCAATATTAATGGAATTGGTGCCCGTGTTGAGCTAGAAACAGATTCCGGAACTCAAATTCGTGATGTTCGCAGTGGTGAAGGATTCTCTTATATGAGCAGTTTGAACACGCACTTTGGGGTAGGAACAGATCCTCAGGTCAACCGCATTACTATTTACTGGCCATCGGGAGTGATCGATGTATTGGAAAACGTAGCTAATAACCAGACCATAACCGTGCTTGAAGGTTCTACCTTGGGATTGGAAGATACCTTAGTGAATAACTTGATCATTTATCCAAATCCAACAGACAACATTTTAAATCTTGGGAACCTTACCGATTTCGAAGACCCTATTTTTACTGTATTCGATGTGAGCGGAAGGCGAGTGATGAATGCAAGGATTGAAGGAACTTCGATTGATGTAACGACCCTGGCACAAGGAAATTACATTCTTCGAGTGTTTGACAATCAAACGATAAAAACACAACGCTTCGTTAAGAAGTAGATCTTTTGCACCATTTTAAAAACACCGCTTCTGCAACTGAGAAGCGGTGTTTCATTTTTCCGTATATTTAAAAACCAACCAAAATCCCTTCCTATGAAATCAGCTTTCTCCAAGATCCTGCGCCTTATTCTAGCCATTGGTTTGCTACTATTTGGATTGAACAAGTTTTTCAGTTTCTTTCCCATGTTCGAGATGCCTCCGGCAGCTGCTAATTTTATGGAATCATTAGAAAGTACAGGCTATGTGTTTTATGTGGTCGCTGTGCTTGAATTGATCATTGGCTTCCTCTTATTGATCAATAAATGGGTCCCTTTTGCTTTGATCCTTTTAGCACCCATCTCGTTCAATATCCTGTTGTTCCATTTGTTTTTAGACATCTCTGATGTTTGGGTTGCAATCGTGATCGTGGTTCTAAACACCATTCTAATCTATAAATACTGGAGATCCTACCGCCCATTATTTCAATCGTATTGATGTTTAACAGTAACATATCTATAACGTTTTGAGCTATTGGTTTTTATTACTTTTACTTTCACTAATTATACATGATGAAAAATTTGATTATTCCAGCCTTTTGCCTGCTTTTTATAGTGGCGTGTAAAGAGGATAAGCCCAAAGATCCTATTGCCGTGAAATACCATACCACCAAGAAAGTCGATACTGTTGATACTTACTTCGGAATTGAGGTGAAAGATCCATACCGTTGGCTGGAGGATGATATGAGCGAGGAAACCGGGGAATGGGTGAAGGCGCAAAATGAAGTTACATTTGGGTATCTGGATACGATCCCATTCCGGGAAGAATTGAAGAAGCGTCTTACGAGTCTTTGGAACTATGAAAAGGTAGGTTCCCCGTTTAAAGAGGGAGATTATACCTATTTCTACAAGAACGACGGCTTGCAAAATCAATACGTGATCTACCGTTATGAGAATGATAAGGATCCAAGCACCGCCGAAGTCTTCCTGGATCCAAATACGTTTAAGGAAGATGGAACCATTTCATTGGGTGGGGTCAGCTTTTCCGATAATGGGAAAGTAGCTGCCTACTCCATTTCAGAAGGAGGAAGTGATTGGAGAAAGGTATTGGTCATGGATGTGGTGAGCAAGAAGATAGTGGAAGATACGCTACGGGATTTAAAATTCAGTGGAATCTCGTGGAAGGCCAATGAAGGCTTTTATTATTCCAGTTACGATAAACCCAAGGGGAGTGAGCTTTCGGCTAAAACCGATCAACATAAAGTATATTACCACAGGCTGGGCACAACGCAAAAGGAGGATAAACTTATTTTTGGTGGATCACCTAAAGAGAAGCACCGATATATTGGTGCTCGTACTTCCGAAGACAACAAATACCTTACTATTTCGGCCAGCACCTCAACTTCTGGCAACAAGCTGTTCATCAAAGACCTGGAAAAGGAGAACAGTGCATTTGTAGCGATCCTCGATCATACAGATACCGATTCATACATCATTGAAAATGTTGGTTCCAAGCTTTTTATTGTAACCAATATGGATGCCCCCAATAGAAAGATCGTTACCGTAGATGCGTCTGATCCCCGTCCCGAGAATTGGGTGGATTTTATACCTGAAACTGAAAACGTGTTGAGCCCGAGTACCGGCGGAGGTTACTTTTTTGCCGAATATATGGTTGATGCTGTTTCAAAAGTACTGCAATACGACTACGATGGAAAATTGGTTCGGGAAGTAGAACTGCCCGGAATTGGGAGTGTTGGAGGATTTGGATCCAAGAAAGAAGAAAAAGAAATGTATTATTCTTTCACCAATTATGTTACACCCGGTACCATTTACAAATACAATGCAGACACCGGCGAAAGTGAACTATATCGAAAACCGGAGATCGAATTCAATCCAGACGACTATGTTAGTACCCAGGTGTTCTATACTTCCAAGGATGGCACCAGGATCCCAATGATCATCACCCACAAAAAGGATCTAAAACTTAACGGGGAAAACCCAACGATCTTATATGGCTATGGTGGGTTCAATATCTCTTTAACTCCAGGCTTCAATATAGCGAATGCTGTTTGGATGGAACAGGGTGGTATCTACGCTGTGCCTAATTTGCGCGGTGGCGGAGAATATGGAAAAGAATGGCATGACGCTGGAACACAAATGAAAAAACAAAATGTATTCGACGACTTTATAGCGGCAGCAGAATACCTCATCGAAAAGAAATATACCTCCAGTGACTATCTGGCCATTCGTGGTGGTTCAAACGGCGGACTACTCGTAGGTGCCACCATGACACAACGCCCTGATCTCATGAAAGTAGCCTTACCAGCTGTGGGTGTACTGGATATGTTAAGGTATCACACTTTTACCGCGGGAGCAGGATGGGCCTATGATTATGGTACGGCGGAACAGAGCAAAGAAATGTTTGAATATTTGAAGGGATACAGTCCTGTTCATAATGTTAAACCGGGTACCCACTACCCTGCAACTCTAATTACCACCGGAGATCACGATGACCGGGTTGTTCCGGCGCATAGTTTCAAATTTGCCGCCGAACTACAAGAGAAACAATCTGGACCCAACCCCGTATTGATCCGTATTGAAACCGATGCCGGTCATGGAGCCGGGACTCCGGTGAGCAAGACCATTGAACAATACGCCGACATTTTCGGATTTACTTTGTACAATATGGGTTATGAGGTTTTACCGGAAAAAGTAAACAAGGATATCAAGGAGTAATCTTTGTCAATGATCCAAATTCAATGCTCGAAGTAAACATCGAATCCTTTGCCTATGGTAAGAAGGAAATAATACGGGACATTCGCTTTCAGCTCACTCCCGGGCAGCACCTTGCCGTTCTTGGTGAAAGCGGCTGTGGAAAATCTACCTTACTTCATTTGATCTATGGGCTGCTTCAGCTTGAACATGGAAGCATAAAATACAAAGGGGAACCGTTGCTGGGACCTTCCCACAATATTGTCCCTGGAGAGCACTTTATGAAGTTGGTAGCGCAGGAATTCAATGTAATGCCTTTCATTAGTGTTGCTGAAAATATTGCTACTCATTTATCCAGGATGGATCTGGAAGAAGACCGGAAACGAGTAGATCGATTGCTGGAGGTGGTCGACCTCAGCGAATTCAAAGACACCCAGGTGAAATCATTGAGCGGAGGTCAAAAGCAGCGCGTGGCTTTAGCAAAGGCGTTGGCCAATACGCCGGAGGTGCTGTTGCTGGACGAGCCATTCAGCAATATAGATACGTTCCGTAAAAACCAGTTGCGAAGAAAACTTTTTGATTATTTAAAAAATAACAACATTGCCTGCATCACTGCCACCCACGATAGCGAAGAGGCACTGGCTTATTCAGATCGCATTTTGATACTGCAAGATGGTTTGCCCATCGCCCTGGACTCGCCCCGGGAGGTTTACCAGCAACTGGATAGTCCATATCAAGCTGGGTTTTTTGGCGAGATTAACATTATCCCCGCTGGTATTTTCACGTCTGAAGAACAGATACTATTGCCACATCAATTAAAACCTTCCAAAGAAAAAACTTCGATGGAAGTAACGGTGGTTAAGAATTATTTCAAAGGGAGTCACTACCTTGTGGAGGCATCCTGGAACGGGGCGGAAATTTTCTTTACTCATGGCAAGGCACTGAAAATTGGAGTATCAATAAATTTACAATCCACATGAAAAAAATGCTGTTCGTTTGGCTGGTATGTACATCGATGGGTGTGAGTTCGCAAGTACTCACTAATGACCAATGGCTGGAAAATGTATCCACTATAGATCGTACATTAGAAACCTTATACGATGTGATCTCTGGGGAGAAAGGGGAGAAACGAAATTGGGAACTATTCAAATACCTTTTTAAACCAGAAGCCCGGCTAATCCCAAGCGGTAAGAACAAAGAAGGTGATATTGGGTTGAGCTATCTAACCATCGATGATTATATTAAAGCATCGGGCGAATGGCTTGAACAAAATGGTTTTTTTGAAGTTGAAATCCACCGGAGCACGCAAAGTTTTGGCAACATAACCCAGGTTTTCAGCACCTATGAGTCTTATTACAGCCAGAATGACGTTAAACCATTTATGAGAGGGATCAATAGTATTCAGTTGCTCAATGATGGTAAGCGTTGGTGGGTCGTGAACATTTATTGGGCCAATGAGACAGAGGGTACTCCCATTCCAGACCAATATTTGCCAAAAAACTGATCTTTGGTATAATCCAATTCATTCGGGCTGCTAAAAAATGGCTAAATTGTTGCTTTTTGGTAAATACATTACTTTGAAAAGCATCCACCACGTATTTTTTTTATTTATTTCTTGTCTAAGTTATGTGGTCATTCATGCTCAAGAGCTGCCTCCGGTAATTAACTATTCTTCTGCACAATATCAAGGGGGTAATCAAAACTGGATGATCTCGCAATCTTCCGATAGGCAAATATTTATTGCCAATACCAAGGGATTATTACAATTCAACGGGGCGCGTTGGAAAATCTATCCCGAACCCAATGAAAGTATCATAAGATCTGTAAGGGCTATCGATGACAGAATTTATACGGGAAGCTATATGAACTTTGGATACTGGGAACATAACCCATTGGGGGAGCTACAGTATGTTTCTTTGATCGAATCTCTTGATATTCCGATAATCGAAGACGAACAATTTTGGAATATCATAGCTCATTATAAGTGGATCATTTTTCAATCCCTGGATCGAATTATTATTTTCAATACCGAAAATAATGGTATACAGATCATTGATTCTGAAGGAATCATTTCCAAACTTTTTCGCGTAAAGAATGAAATTTACTTCCACGTATTAGGAGAAGGCATTTATGTAATTGAAGATGGTAAAAAGCAACTGCTGAGTAACCATCAGGTAGTTTTAGAAAATAGGGTGATCGGCCTGTTCTCGATCACCAATGAACTTGTACTAATCACCGAAGAAGCGGGCTTTTACAAATTAAATGGTGCGCTGGTGAATAGATGGGATACTAGAGCAAATAGTGTGCTTGACGGTATGAGCATCTATTGTGCTATTCAACTTAAGAATGAAGATATCGCTCTTGGAAGCATTGCCCATGGTGTTCTAATAATCTCAAAACAAGGGGAAATACGCCATCGTTTTGACCGGTCTAACGGGTTAGGAAATAATACTGTACTTAGTCTGTTTCCTGATGCCGACAACAACGTGTGGGTGGGAC
>JABDNM010000146.1 GCA_013043825.1 Flavobacteriaceae bacterium | reverse complement strand
TTACTACAACCACCGACAATACGGTAACGGTTAACAATATTAGTGAGCGTAAAGACAGACTGACCGAAAACAATCTCATATTTGCTAGTAATTTCCAATGGCTTCGGGATACACGCGAAAATATATTCGATAACAACTTTTCACGATTCCGTTGGAAGGTTGAAGCTGCAGGTAACCTGCTTTCAGGAATTTCAAAACTAGCAGGTTTGGAACAAAATGCGAATGGTCAATACACGGTGTTCGGTGTTGCGTATTCGCAATACGTTAAACTGGAAACCGACTACATCAAACACTGGGATTTAACAGATGGGAATATAATCGCCATACGAGCTTTTACTGGAATTGCCATTCCGTATGGCAATAGTAATAGTGTTCCTTTCACAAGAAGTTACTTTGCTGGTGGTGCCAATGATAATCGTGGCTGGAGAGCGTACGACCTGGGCCCGGGTAGCAGTGGTAGTGTGGATGAGTTTAATGAAGCTAATCTAAAAATCGCATTGAATGCCGAATACCGCTATACAATCCTTGGGGATTTTAAAGGTGCATTCTTCATCGACGCAGGAAACATCTGGAACGTATTGAATAATGTAAAAGATGAAGCGTCCCGCTTCAATAGCTTAGCTGACCTCAAGGATATTGCGATCGCCACTGGTCTTGGACTTCGATATGACTTCGGATTTTTTGTACTACGGTTCGACGGGGGATTCAAAACTTATAATCCCGCCCTGCCTCAAGGTGAACGATGGTTCAAAGAGTATAATTTCGCCAATATCGTATACAACATAGGTATTAACTATCCGTTCTAACCCGTTATTTTTTGTTATTTTTGCTATTCTAATCAATCCAAATATGAGTCACGAAATATTGCCAGGTGTTGCAACAGGCGACGAAGTTCAGAAGATACATCAATACGCTAAAGATAAGGGGTTTGCGATGCCAGCCGTTAATGTAATAGGTTCTAATAGTATGAACACGGTTATGGAAACCGCCGCCGAATTGAATAGTCCTGTGATTATTCAATTCTCGAACGGAGGTGCTCACTTCAATGCAGGCAAAGGCCTTTCGAACGAAAATCAACGTGCTGCTATTTCGGGTGCAGTTGCAGGGGCAAAGCATATACATGAAATGGCCAAAATATATGGGGCTACTGTAGTTATGCACACAGACCATTGTGCTAAGAAATTACTACCCTGGATGGATGGAATGCTGGATGCCGGTGAGCGATTTTACAAGGAGAACGGAAAATCATTGTACAGCTCACACATGATTGATCTTTCCGAAGAACCCATCGAGGAGAATATCGAAATTTGTAAGCGATATCTCGATCGAATGAGCAAGATGGATATGACACTGGAGATCGAATTGGGGATTACAGGAGGTGAAGAGGATGGTGTTGATAACACGGATGTTGATTCTTCTCGTCTCTACACCCAACCGGAAGAAGTTGCATTCGCTTATGAAGAATTAATGAAAGTGAGTAGCCGCTTTACGGTGGCAGCGGCCTTCGGAAATGTACACGGTGTGTACAAACCAGGTAATGTCCAGTTAACACCGGTTATTCTAAAAAATTCTCAGGAATATGTTCAGAAGAAGTATGGGACTGGTCACAACCCAATCGATTTTGTCTTTCACGGTGGTAGTGGATCGACGGTGGAAGAAATCCGGGAAGCTATTGGATATGGTGTTGTAAAAATGAATATCGACACTGACCTCCAGTTCGCTTTTAACGAAGGGATTCGTGATTATATGAATAACAATATCGACTATCTGAGAACTCAGATTGGTAACCCTGAAGGTGATGATATCCCGAATAAAAAATACTACGACCCCAGAAAATGGCTACGAGAAGGAGAACTTACCTTTAAGAAACGACTGATTCAGGCCTTTGAAGACCTGAACAATGTAAACACATTATAAAATAAGAAACTCCTCATTGTATGGCTTGGTTTAAAAGAACAACAAAAGGAATTCAAACTCCTACTGAAGATAAAAAAGATGTGCCTAAGGGCTTGTGGTACAAATCCCCTACAGGTAAGATCGTAGATTCAGACGAACTGGAAAAGAACTATTATGTAAGTCCAGAAGACGGCTATCATGTTAGAATAGGCAGCAAGGAATATTTCGAAATTCTCTTTGATGACAATGAATTTAAAGAATTGGATAAGAACATCCTTGCGAAGGATCCACTTAATTTTGAGGACAATAAGAAGTATACGGATCGACTGAAAGCTGCCCAGGACAAAACAGGATTGAAAGATGCGGTACGGACTGCAGTTGGCAAATCCATGGGTGAAGAAATAGTGATCGCTTGTATGGATTTCAGCTTTATTGGTGGTTCCATGGGAAGTGTTGTAGGTGAAAAGATCGCCAGGGCTGGCGATTATGCGCTGAAGAAAAAGTTACCTTTTATCATTATCTCAAAGAGTGGAGGTGCCCGGATGATGGAAGCAGCGCTATCATTAATGCAATTGGCCAAGACAAGTGCGAAATTAGCACAGCTCGCCAAGGCTAAGATCCCATACATTTCACTAAGTACCGATCCAACCACAGGAGGTACTACCGCCTCTTTTGCCATGTTAGGCGATATTAATATAGGTGAACCTGGTGCATTGATCGGATTTGCTGGTCCTCGTGTTGTGCGGGATACTACCGGTAAAGATCTGCCCGAGGGATTCCAAACGGCGGAATTTTTAAA
>JABDNM010000141.1 GCA_013043825.1 Flavobacteriaceae bacterium | reverse complement strand
TCCTCTTCTTCCTGGTGTAATTCGACTAGTTTTCCATCTTTTAAAAGGGCAAAATCAACTTGTTGTGAACTGGATCTAATAAATAATTCGTAGCTCACGTTACATGATTTTTATCCGCCCGAGGCGGATGGATTAAACAATATTTTATCACAGGAATTTTTTCCGCATGTCATCGGTTCCTCAACTAGAGTACTGGATGATGGCGGATGGTAAATCCTGCAGAAATCGCGGTGCATTGCTACACCTCAATTTCGTTGTCAAAGAACGATTTATGTAATTTCAAAAATGAAAAAAGTAGTTACGAAAACTACTTCTTCTTATGGCGGTTAGCGCGACGTCTTTTTTTACGTTTATGGGTCGCAACCTTATGTCTTTTTCTTTTCTTACCGCTTGGCATACAAACACGATTTATTCGGCCCCGTCCTTAGAACGGGGCGAATTGTTATTACTTTACCTCGACGTTGGTTTTCACTCCTTCTACAAAAACTTTCGCCGGCTTGAAAGCAGGGATGTTGTGCGCGGGAATTTTAATCGTGGTATTCTTTGAAATGTTTCTACCAGTTTTTTCGGCTCTTTTCTTGATGATGAAGCTTCCAAAACCTCTTAGATATACATTGTCTCCACCTTCCAATGAAGTTTTTACTTCGTCCATGAAGGATTCAACGGTAGCCTGTACGTCACCTTTTTCCATTCCTAATTTTTCTGAGATCTTTGCTACGATATCTGCTTTTGTCATTCTACGTGGGGTTTTAATAAATTAATAAATAAGTATAAAAATCAAATTTGGTTTGTTTTTTACAAGACGGCAAATATAATGATTTTAATATCAAAATGTCAAATCGTAATCCATTAAAAAATAATTAGATAACTACTACTTTTGCCTGATGCTAGAAAATACGACAATTTTCAGTAAAAACCTCATTACGTGGTATTTAGAATTTGGAAGGTCTTTACCCTGGCGTGAAACAAAAGATCCTTATCGAATTTGGTTGTCTGAAATTATCCTACAACAAACACGCGTTGCCCAAGGACTACCTTATTATTTAAAGTTTATCGAGAAGTTTCCAACGATTCATGATCTGGCCCATGCGCGTGAAGAAGAGGTGCTCAAACTTTGGCAAGGCCTGGGCTACTATTCGCGAGCGAGAAACCTACACCATACCGCAAAGTATGTGGCAGGTAGTTTGGTAGGGATCTTTCCGAATAGCTACGGGGGACTGGTAAAGTTGAAAGGTGTTGGCGACTACACAGCAAGCGCAATCGCTTCCATTTGTTTCGATCTGCCCCACGCTGTTGTAGATGGTAATGTTTACAGGGTACTGTCCAGGATCTTTGGAATTCAAACCCCAATTGATAGTTCGGCGGGGATCAAAGAATTCAAAGCTCTGGCACAGGAACTATTGGATTCAAGCAGACCGGGAACTTTTAACCAGGCACTCATGGAGTTTGGAGCCCGGCATTGCACTCCCCAACAACCGAATTGCGAGCACTGTCCATTTGCAACGAGCTGCATCGCCCTGAAAACCCAGTCCATCAAAGAGCTTCCGATCAAAAAGGGGAAAACTAAAATTAAAAAGCATTACTTCAATTACATAGTACCTATCGATCCCAATGGAAATACAATGCTTGAACAACGAAAGGGGAAAGGAATCTGGCAGAACCTATTCCAGTTTCCGTTAATTGAGACAAAAAAGGTGACTAGGCTGGAACTGCTAACGAAGGAGCGTGACTACCAACAACTAACTTCCCACTGGGAAATAGAATCTCTGATTCCTTTTTATCCAAAACAAATTGTACACAAACTTTCACACAAGGAACTGAATACCCAATTTTGGGTTGCACAGCTTGCCAATACGTTGGAAAAAGGGACTCCATCCAGGGAAGTTCACAATTTTCCAGTTCCCATTCTGATCGGGAATTTTATTTCAGAGTTTTCACTTTTCAATGACTAAAAATTGCCTATATTTAAACGACAAAGCCTACCTTTGTCTATACATAATTTGAAATAACTATGAGTGGAACATTGAACAAAGTGATGCTTATCGGGCACACAGGTGATGAGGTAAAAATGAACTATTTTGAGGGTGGTGGATGTATTGGGAGATTTCCACTGGCTACCAACGAGACCTACACAAACAGGACGACTGGGGAAAAGGTTTCCAATACCGAATGGCACAATATCGTGGTTCGAAACAAGGCCGCCGAAATTTGTGAGAAGTATTTGAAGAAAGGCGATAAGGTATATATTGAAGGAAGGATAAAAACCAGAAAGTGGCAGGACGACCAGGGTAATGATCGTTACAGTACCGAAATTCAGTGTACAGATTTTACCTTCCTTACACCTAAATCGGAAGCGGGAATTTCAGCCGGCAATCAGGAAGCGGCAGCTCCTAAAGCTACAAGTGCTGCTAAATCCAAAGCCCCGGCCGAACAGTCATTGGTTGAAGAGGATGACGATCTTCCTTTTTAAGTAAAAAATGGAACACAACCCATTGAAGCCTAATTGAATGTTTAATTAACCCATCGATTTTGGACGTTGAGCCTCCTAGTTTACTCTTAATTGATTTCCTTACCGTTTCGAACATCTCCAGCATTGTCATTCTCTTGCTGTTGCTTGGCTGTTCAGCCCTGATTTCGGGAGCCGAAGTGGCGTTCTTTTCTCTTACGCCCACAGACCTCATGCCCTCCGAAGACGAATCACCTTCAAAAAAAGTTTCGATCATCGATAAGTTATTATCGAAACCCAAGAAGCTGCTGGCTACTATCCTGGTGGCCAACAACCTTATCAATATTGCCATTGTCTTGTTATTCGCTTCATTGACTCCAATTTTTTTCGAAGGAATTGAGAACGCTAAGATTCGGTTTGTCGTGGAAGTCGTTGTGGTGACCTTCCTCATACTGTTGTTCGGAGAAATCCTTCCAAAGATCTATGCCAGCCGGAACAAAATGTCATTTTCACTATTTATGGCCTATCCCATTTCGGTCCTGAACGTGCTTTTGAGTCCACTGAGCAATCAAATGCGGGCAGTAACAATCTATATGGAGCAACGATTCGGTAAACAAAAATCGAATTTGAGTGTGGACCAGTTGTCACAGGCGCTGCAACTTACCAGTGAAGAAGATACCACACAGGAAGAACAGAAAATACTTCAGGGAATTGTAACTTTTGGCAATACCGATACCAAGAATGTGATGCGACCGAGAATAGACATCTTCGCCCTCAACGAGGAGATGAGCTATCAGGAGATACTGCCAGAGATCATTTCACATGGATACTCGCGTATCCCTGTCTATCAAGAGAGCATGGACCACATTACAGGAATCTTGTACGCTAAGGATCTCTTGCCGTATTTTGATCGTACCGACTTTGACTGGCTGACTATCAAACGCGAGGCCTATTTCGTTCCGGAAAATAAAAAACTGGATGATCTGCTCAATGAGTTCAAGGATATGAAGATGCACCTGGCGATTGTCGTTGATGAATATGGTGGTACCAGCGGTTTAATCTCACTCGAGGATATAATTGAAGAGATCGTAGGGGAAATTAGCGATGAATTTGATGATGAGGACATGATCTTTTCTAAATTGGATGATCACACTTTTGTTTTCGAAGGAAAGACTCCCTTAAAAGACTTCTATAAAGCCATACGCATCGAGGATCCGAAGGTGTTTGAAGATGCAAAAGGGGAGGCGGAAACGCTTGCGGGATTGCTATTGGAAATTTCTCGTGGATTTCCGAAGCAGAATGAAGTAATAAACCTGAACGAATATACGTTCACCATTGAAGCTTTCGAAAACAAGCGAATTCAACAGATCAAACTTTCGATGAAACCCTAAGATGAGGCTTGCATTAATTTTCCTGGTATTCTTTCTTCTGAATGCTTGTACCGATGATGTAGTGGTGAAACCAGCTGCCGAATTGCGCCTGGAGTACGGCCTGGTTGCATACGATAGCCTTTTAACCGAATGCCCGTTTCAGTTTCAGAAAAACAAGCTGGCCACGATGATCGAAAAGGAAAACTGTAACATCAATCTCGAATACCCCAGGATGAATGCAACCCTCTATCTATCCTACCAGCGGGTGACAGATGATAATTTGAATAAACTTCTGTCCGATGCCCAAAAGCTAACCTATGACCATACGGTGAAAGCCAATGAGATCCTTGAACAACCCAGGGTTGATCCCGAGAATAAGGTCTACGGTATGTTCTATAGCATAAACGGAGATGCAGCCACCCAATCTCAGTTTTATGTTACCGATAGTATAAAACACTTCTTGTCGGGTGCCCTGTATTTCGAATCCAAACCAAACTTCGATTCCATCTACCCTGCCGTGGTATATCTTCGGAATGATATTCGGCGTATCATGGAGAGCATCGAATGGGGAGAGTGATCTTTATTAACCCTCTGAATTAGCGTTACCTCTCTAGCCATTTGAATTCATCCTCACGGGACTGAACTTCTTATTTACACATGTTCAAAATCTATTGAAGATGTTGCCATCGTTAGATTTATTTGCGCAATTTTGCAGCGTCTGCGAAATCCATGAACAACAACACCAAAAAATGGTTATATCTGGGAGTACTTTCATTGATATGGGGTAGCTCCTTTATTCTTATCAAAAAGGGATTAGTAGGCCTTACAGATTATCAATTGGGATCTGCTCGTATCGTACTCACCGCCCTATTCTTGTTCTCCGTTGGCTTTAAAAGCGTTGGTCAGATACGAAAGAAACACTGGTTTTGGATCGCTGTTTCAGGTTTTGTGAGTTCCTTTTTTCCGCCCTTCCTGTTTGCTATGGCGCAAACCGAGATCGATAGTGCTGTGGCCTCCATCCTCAATTCTCTAACACCCCTGGCAACTGTCGTTGTTGGGATCGTCATGTTCAAAATACTTTCAACCAATCGGCAGATCTGGGGGGTACTTGTTGGATTGGTTGGCACGGTGATGCTTATCATTGCCGGCGCCGATTTCAACCCGGATCAGAACTACTGGTACAGCATCTTGATCATCGTTGCGACCATAGGTTATGCCATGAATGTTAATATCATCAAAAAGCATTTAAATGACATTAGTGCCCTGGCGGTGACCACTGGCAATTTCATCTTTATCGTCGTACCTGCCCTGGTAATATTATACCTGACCGGTTTTTTTGAGACGATCTGGGAAGACAGGGACATGCAGATCTCTTTTGGTTATGTAGCTATTCTTTCATTATTCGGAACGGCCATCGCCAAAGTGCTCTTCAATAAGTTGGTTCAAATCGCCACTCCGGTTTTTGCATCCTCGGTGACTTATACTATGCCCATTATCGCAGTGCTTTGGGGATTGATCGACGGAGAACAATTCAGCCTTGTTCAGGTTATGGCAGCAGCGGTCATATTATTGGGTGTTTACCTTTCAAATAAAAAAGAGAATTAGCGATCACCGTTCGTCTATTCTGTTTTTTTTTCCGAAATTTATAAGGTAATACAACAGGGCTATGGGAAAATACTATATGAAATACGGAATTGGAATTGCGATTGTACTAATCGTATATTTTCTGATAACCAAACTAATAGGTTGGCATCAATATCCGGTTTTAAGTGCCTTGAACGGTGTGATTATTGGAGCCGGAATCTTCTATGCGGTACGTTCGTATAAAAGGGATTCAGAATCGTTCGATTACCAGGATGGATTTCAACTTGGATTGTTTACCGGAGGTCTTGCCACGCTTATTTTCGCTGCCTTTATGGCTATTTATATTTTCCAGATCGATACACAATTCGCCGAAGCTGTCCTGGACAGCTGGAACTTGAATTTCAACAAAGGTTCTTTTATTCTCATCATTTCCCTGGTGATCATGGGATTCGCCACTTCCTTTGTACTTACCCTGGCGTTTATGCAACTGCTTAAGGACTCCTGGAATCCGAAGCACTGAATTGCTGTATTTTTAGGGTAAAAACCTTTTGCCATTATCATATTAAGATTTATATTTGCAGCCCCCTAGGCGAAGATGTTTCGCTTTGGCGGTTAAACCCGCTGAAATTGGGAAATAAATAGAATTTAAATAAACGTTTACGCTATGTACGCAATTGTAGAGATAGCAGGGCAGCAATTCAAAGTTGCAAAAGACCAAAAAGTCTTTGTAAACCGTTTGGCCACAGAAGAAGGAAAGAAAGTATCTTTCGATACAGTTCTTCTTATTGGTGACGGAGACAAAGTGACTGTTGGCGCCCCGGCTATAAACGGCGCTCAAGTAGGAGCAAAAGTCGTTAAGCACCTGAAAGGTGACAAAGTGATCGTCTTCAAAAAGAAGCGAAGAAAAGGTTACCGGGTTAAAAATGGTCACAGACAATCGTTGTCTGAGATCATCATTGAAAGTATTGTAGCCTCCGGCGCTAAGAAATCGGCTACTACCTCCACCAAAGCAACGGCAAACAAGCCTGCGAAGAAGGAAGCTGCTCCAAAGGTTGAGCCTAAGAAGGCTGCACCAAAAGCTACTGCGTCTAAGAAAGAGGCCAAAGCAACTCCTAAGAAGGAAACCAAGGCTGCTGCTCCTAAAAAGACACCGGCTAAAAAAGCAACTCCGGCCAAGGCCAAAGCCGATGATCTAAAGAAGATCGAAGGAATTGGACCTAAGATTGCCCAGACCCTAACCGAGGGAGGAATTGCTACCTTTGCAGACCTGGCCAAAGCAAAACCGGCTAAGATCGCCGAGATCATAGCAGGAGTGCGAGGAAATCATGTTCCAGACACCTGGCCTCAGCAAGCTAAATTAGCTGCCGATGGTAAGTGGGACGAGTTGAAAGCGTTACAAGATAAACTAGATGGCGGGAAGAAGTAATTCTCGTAAAGTATAATAATAAAACCGAAAGAAAATGGCTCATAAAAAAGGAGTTGGTAGTTCTAAGAACGGTCGCGAATCGGAATCGAAACGCTTAGGTGTTAAGATCTTCGGTGGACAGGCTGCGATTGCTGGAAATATCATCGTACGTCAGAGAGGAAACACCCATCATCCGGGTGAGAATGTATATGGCGGAAAAGACCATACCCTTCACGCCAAAGTGGACGGTGTAGTGAAATTCACCAAGAAAAAAGATAATAAATCCTACGTTTCAATAGTCCCGCACGGGAAAGCGTAAGACAGATTATCTACCTAACTAAAACCCTCCAATAGCCAAGGCTATGGAGGGTTTTTATATTTATGTATCTGTTTTTGCCCTTAACGATTAGAACAAATGGCCTAGCGTCTAATATCTGTAATACTCAGGCTTATAAGGTCCTTCTACCTTTACACCGATATAATCTGCCTGGTCCTTTCGAAGTTCTGTTAATTCAGCACCAATTTTTGCCAGGTGCAGCTTCGCTACCTTTTCATCCAGGTGCTTTGGCAGCATATATACCTTGTTCTCATATTGATCTGTGTTATTCCAAAGCTCGATCTGTGCTAGGGTTTGGTTGGTGAAGGAATTACTCATAACGAAGCTTGGATGCCCCGTAGCGCAGCCCAAATTCACCAATCGACCTTCGGCCAATAAGATGATGTCCTTTCCGTTGACCTTATATTTATCTACCTGAGGTTTGATCTCAACTCTTTCATGGTTGTTCAACCAGGCCACATCGATCTCGTTATCGAAGTGTCCAATGTTACACACGATGGTCTTGTCTTTCATGGCCTCAAAATGCTCTGCGCGAACAATATCCTTATTTCCGGTGGTGGTGATCACGATGTCCGCATTTCCAACTACAGTTTCCAATTTCTTTACTTCGAAACCATCCATCGCAGCTTGTAAAGCACAGATGGGATCGATCTCGGTCACTGTCACGATAGACCCGGCTCCTTTAAAGGAAGCCGCCGTACCTTTTCCAACGTCTCCGTAGCCGCAAACCACAACGCGTTTTCCGGCCAGCATGATATCGGTCGCACGTCGTACGGCATCTACCGCACTTTCTTTACAACCGTATTTGTTATCAAACTTGGATTTGGTCACACTATCATTCACATTGATTGCAGGCAAGGGAAGAGTGCCGTTGTTCATACGCTCATAAAGACGATGTACTCCGGTGGTCGTTTCTTCACTTAAGCCTTTGATGCCTGAAACTAATTCGGGATAACGATCCAACACCATGTTGGTAAGGTCCCCTCCGTCATCGAGAATCATATTCAGGGGTTTTCTGTCCTCCCCAAAAAAGAGAGTTTGCTCTATACACCAGTCGAATTCCTCCTCATTCATTCCTTTCCAGGCGTAAACGGGAACTCCGGCTGCGGCTACTGCGGCAGCTGCCTGGTCCTGGGTGGAAAAAATATTACATGAACTCCAGGTTACCTCGGCACCCAGAGCCTGCAGGGTTTCAATCAACACAGCCGTTTGAATGGTCATGTGCAGACAACCTGCTATACGAGCTCCCTTCAACGGTTGCTCGTTCTTATATTCTTCACGGAGGGACATTAATCCAGGCATTTCGGCCTCCGCCAATTCAATCTCTTTACGTCCCCAGTCTGCAAGGGAAAGATCTTTCACTTTATACGGTACGTAGGGTACTGTTTTCGTTGACATATTGTTATATTTACATACCGGCCTTTACCGGAATTCATTAATTAAAATTTGATTCGATTTTCGGAATGCAAAAGTACGGAATATCCTGTTAAAAATATGCCTCTTTACAAAACTATAACAGTAAACCCCACCACCAAAGTGCTCATTTGGAAGATCGAAGAGGACCTGCAGGCGCTGGCGAAGGGAGTGCAATTAACACCCCACTGCAAAGAGCGGGTAGATGGAATGAAAAGTGATCTGCACCGAAGGGGGTTTATGAGTGTTCGACATTTAATGGCGGCTCTGGGTTATGTAGATCATGATCTATATTATGACGACCATGGGAAACCACATTTGAGGGACGGCAAAAATATTTCGATTACTCATTCCTTTGTGTTTTCAGCCATTGTTGTTGGGGATGATGAAGTGGGCATTGATATTGAAATGCAACGCTCTAAAATCCTGAAGATCGCTCATAAGTTTACACCTATCGAGGAATACCGGACCCTCGCCAATGACGATGCCGTGATTAGAAAACTCACCATGGTTTGGGGAGCCAAAGAAAGTATCTATAAAAGCTTTGCCATTAAAGGGGTTAGTTTTTTACAACATATTTATGTGGAAGACTTCCCATTAGATGAACCAAATACAACGGCGACGGTAGAATTTGACGGTAAATCCCAATCGTATCATATCGAATTCCTGGAATTCGAAGGGTTCACCTGTGCCTATGCCTTGATACTTAATTAAATGATGACTAAAAACCTATACGAGACATTTTCCGAGGCGATGCTCCTTAAAAAGAAACTATTGGCTATCCTGGTCGATCCCGAGAAGTTTCCGCTGGAACAAACTGCACTATTTCTTCGGAAGCTTCCACCGCTCACTTCCCATATTTTTGTTGGTGGCAGTACAGTTCCGCATGGAGCCACCGAAGCCCTGGTGAAAAATATAAAGCTCTATACTTCAAAACCTGTGATCCTCTTTCCGGGGGACCATTC
>JABDNM010000129.1 GCA_013043825.1 Flavobacteriaceae bacterium | reverse complement strand
GAGCTGTGAAGTAGTGGAGTTGGAATTATTGGAAAACCCAAACAATATTACAGTTGAGTCTGCGGACCCCAACTTTGTATTGAATGATATCCAGCTTACCTTTCGTGGTATCTACAATGGGTATAGTGGCACAGACACAGGATTGACGCGTATGCGTTACATCTTTGGTACCTATGCCAACAATTTGACTGAACAAACCTTGAGTAATGAGTGGCAACAGTCTTACCAAATGTTTGGAAACATCGATCTCTTGCAAGGGATCAATGAGATCGCTGAAGAAGGAGAAGAGATCCCTTACCACATTGGTGTGGCTCAGATCCTGGAAGCATACGCTTACTTTCTATTAGTGGACCATGCGGGTAATGTGCCTTATTCTCAGGCTAACAACCCGGAAGAGTTTCCCAATCCATCATTGGATCCCGGAGCAGCTGTCTATGATGCACAGCTGGCCCTTTTGGATGAGGCTATCGCGAACCTCAGCGAGGTATCTGTAAAGATCCCTCAGGATATTTTCTACGGAGATTTCGATGCTGATAACTGGATCTCTCTGGCCAATACCTTGAAGATAAGAGCGTATTTGAACCTTCGTTTGACCAAGCCCGATGAGGCTCGTGCGGGGATCAATGCTGCTTTGTCCAGCGGTCGAATCATCAACTCTGTTGATGAGGACTTCCAGTTCGGCTATTCAAACGTTCAGAACCCGGCAGAGAGTAGACACCCGTTCTTTACAGGGAACTACCAGGCTGCAGGAAGTGGACAATATATGAGTAACAACCTCTACGATCTAATGAACGCAGGAGACGACCAGCCTCCCTTTATCGAGACTGGCGATCCCGATCCTAGAAACCGTTACTATTTCTACCGTCAGACCAGTAATGCACCGTCTGGATCGAACTTACCTTGTGAGGGAGATGCAGCTTACGACTACTGTTATGTAGGAAACCTATACTGGGGTAGAGATCATACCGATGATGCAGGTATCCCTGCCGATAACGTGAGAAGATCTACCTACGGAGTATATCCCGGTGGTGGAGCTTTCGACCGTGATGTATTCGAGCAGGCCAGAGCCGTAAGCGAATCCATGGAAGGAGCCGGAGTCGTTCCTATCTATACATCGGCCAATACCCACTTTGCACTGGCAGAGGCGGCCCTTACCCTGAATACAGGAGGAGGAAGCCCGGCCAGCTTATTGGAAGCGGGAATTCGATTGAATATGGAGAAAGTACTTGACTTCCCAACGGTATCCACCGTTAACCCGGATACCAGTGAAGACTTCGCAGCTACTTCCTCTGATGTCAATGATTATGTTAATCGTGTGTTGAATGAATTCAATACCGCCAATGCTGCAGGAAAATTGGATATCATCGCCAGAGAGAACTTAATTGCTTCTTTCGGAAGTGGTGTAGAGCCTTACAATACCTACAGAAGAACCGGAGGACCCACATTACAATCGCCTATTATCGCGGGTGGAGCCTTCCCTAGAATCTGGAGGTATCCTGAAACCGAGGTTGACAGTAACCCGAACATATCGCAACAACCTCTTACAAACAGAACCTTCTGGGATAACAACCCTCCTGGTTTTATTGACTAACAAAAAAAAATATAATCATGAAAAGATTTAAATATATATTATTGGCAACTATAGTAGCGGTAGGTACTAGCGCTATGTTCACTAGTTGTGAAGATTCAAATAAATTCCGTTTCCCGGAATTGGGTAATGGTGGATTTGTGAAGTTTGTATTCCAGCCAGATTTCTGGGATGGATTACAGCAAGTTGATTTTGATGACGATGGCGTTAACGATTTCTCAATCGTGAAGTACCATATCGGGTCAGATCCAACTACGGCGACCTTCGATGCGCTTACGGAAGATCCTTCTGGTAACGTCGCCACTTACGAATTGTTCGTAAGAGGAACTTTCGACGGAGCTCCTGAAGACCCCGTAGCTTTTAAGAGCACTGATTCGTTCCCGTTTGACGTAAGTTTTACCGGATCGGATATGGCTACACTTTTCAGCGTTCCAATCGAGACTTTCTCTTCTGGTGATGAATTTTTCTTCACTTCAAGAATAGTAACCACAGATGGTAGAGTGTATACAACCTTTGCTACCGCGTGTGAAGAATGCCCGGAAAGTTTGGAAGACGACGATGGAAATCCACTTCCTCCGGGATCTTGGAACGGAGGTACAATTGATAGTGTAGTGCTACAAGGTGGTGATACAGGAGATAACTTCCTGCTACCAGCTATCTTCTATACTGTGAAGTACTTGGAGCCATAAAAAAGTAATACCACTAAATTTATTTTTTGAAACCATCCGTCATTTGGCGGATGGTTTTTTACTTTTGCATTCTATGAAGAAAGAAGAACTTGTATTTGGCATCTACCCGGTCCTGGAAGCGATCAATTCTGAAGTGAACATTCATAAGTTATACATTCAGAAGGGATCATCTCATCCCAAGCTACAAGAAATAGCGGGCATGATGGAGTCTACGGGAACTTCGATAAGTTATGTCCCTCAAGAAAAACTGAACAAACTTACACGGTCCAATCACCAGGGTATTGTGGCTGTAACTTCTCCCATCGATTTTATCGCACTTGAAGACTTGGTAGAATCTACCTTGTCCAAAGATACTGTTCCGCTTTTCATCATCCTGGACCAGATAAGTGATGTAAGAAATTTTGGAGCCATCATCCGAACTGCAGAGTGCACCAACGTCGATGGCATCATAATACAGAAGAAGGGCGGTGCTCCCGTGAGCGGTGATACAGTGAAAACCTCGGCAGGCGCTATTTATAAAGTTCCTATTTGTAAAGTAGACCATATAAAAGATGCGATCTTCTATCTGCAAGGCTCTGGGGTAAGGGTGATTGCAGCTACGGAAAAAGCCAAGCAATCAATCTTTGGCGTAGATCTTACTGGACCAATCGCACTTGTCCTGGGTTCGGAAGGAAAAGGGGTTTCAAAATCGGTTTTGGGATTGGTCGATGCACAGTCATCACTTCCATTATTAGGTGAGATCAACTCCCTGAATGTATCCGTGGCTTGTGGAGCATTTCTCTACGAAGTTACGAGACAACGATCTTATTGATCACTCTTCTTATTTGGGCGCTTCTTAAAAATATATCGAACGGTTATTCCCGGTTCATCCAAATCTAGTTTTTCTTCGGAATCATTCTGCGGTTTGGTTTCGATGAAATTACCATTTTCATCAAATTGCTGAAGAAATTCATCCTCCTCCGGATCGAAGTCTTCACGCTCCCAGGCATATTTTTTATCTTCAACTACATTGTGTTTGAAAACCAATGAAAACAAAAAACCTACGACAAAGCCAGATAAATGTCCTTCCCATGATATCTTAGGATCCACAGGAAACAAGTACCAAAGGAGGCCACCGTACATAAAAACTACAATGAGGGAAAGGGCAGTAAGTTGATAACGTTTTGAAAAAATTCCTTTAAAAAAAAGAAAGGCAGCCAACATATACACCACCCCGCTGGCACCAATATGGAATGCCGGCCGTGCGATGAGCCACGTTCCCAGACCCGTTAGCAAGGTTCCCCACAGCAATACTTTCCAGCGTACGTTCCGATAGAAATAGAAAAGGGCAGCAGAGAGGACAAAAAGCGGAATGGAATTATTGAATAGGTGCTTCAGATCACCATGGATCAACGGGCCAAATATAACTCCCCTCAAGCCTTCAAGCTTCTGGGGATAAATACCCCATTTCCCAAACTTCAATCCAAAGCGGAGATCCACCCAAAATGCGATCCAAATGATCATCACGAAGATCAATGGAAACAAAACGACTTCGGACGAATAATACAACGGCCTTTTTTTGTTCATACCCCTCATCACTCAAAAAACAATCCCAAATTACAACTTATGATAAATTGTCAGCTTCCCACAGGCGTTTAAATCGTAATTTTATGGTATGAGCGCACCATTGGCAGAACGAATTCGACCCACCACATTAAAGGATTATTTAAGTCAGCAGCACCTGGTAGGAGAAAATGGTGCATTAATTGCTCAATTACGATCCGGAGTGATCTCTTCTATGATCTTTTGGGGACCACCGGGAACTGGGAAGACCACACTGGCTCATATCATAGCCAATGAGTCTGAACGGCCGTTCTACACTCTTAGCGCTGTCGATAGTGGTGTAGCTGCCGTACGTGAGGTGATCGACAAGGCTAAAAAGAGTGATGATTTGTTCTCAACCAAGAACCCCATTCTGTTCATCGATGAGATCCATCGATTCAGTAAATCACAACAGGATTCCCTCCTGGGCGCAGTGGAAAAGGGCTGGATCACACTTATTGGTGCTACGACCGAGAACCCTAGTTTCGAAGTGATTCCTGCACTTTTGTCCCGCTGCCAGGTCTATGTGCTCAAACCGTTTTCTCGGGCCGACCTGGAAGCTCTATTGAAGCGAGCTTTACAAAAGGATGACGAATTGTCTCAAGTGAAGGTAGATTTGAAGGAAACGGAGGCGCTTATACGATTGTCGGGTGGCGATGCCAGGAAGTTATTGAATATCCTGGAATTGGTGGTGCTTTCTGAGGAGGCAAAAAAGGTGATCATAACCAACGAACTCGTTAGTAAAAAAATTCAGAAGAACACGGTTTTGTATGATAAGGCCGGAGAACAGCACTACGACATCATATCGGCTTTTATTAAGTCCATTCGCGGCAGCGACCCCAATGCGGCAGTTTATTGGCTGGCACGAATGATAGAAGGAGGTGAGGATGTAAAGTTCATTGCACGACGACTGGTGATTGCCGCTTCGGAAGATATAGGTATGGCAAATCCCACAGCATTGGTTTTAGCCAATGCTACGTTCAACGCAGTGAACACAATAGGTTATCCCGAAGCACGCATTATACTTAGCCAATGTGCCGTCTACCTGGCAAGTTCTCCAAAAAGCAATGCCTCCTATCTGGCTGTAAAGGATGCACAGCAATTGGTAAAAAAAACAGGCGATCTGTCTGTTCCTTTATCCATTCGAAACGCTCCTACACAACTCATGAAGGAATTGGGATATGGAGAAGATTACGCCTATGCGCACGACTACGAAGGTAATTTTGTTCGGCATGAGTTTTTACCTGAGGAAATTCAAGGAACTTCACTTTACAAACCTGGAAATAATAGCAGGGAAACTAAGCTGAAAGAATATTTAAATAGGCTTTGGGGGGATAAATATGAATTTTAACCTTCTTTGGTAAATCGAATGGCCTGAAAAGAAGTTTCGAGGATCAGGCTTCCTTCAGTATCAAAACGAGCCGGAAACTTATTACCGGATGCATCAATAAATTCAAAATTGTTATCTAAAAGTTTATGAAGGGTGCCTTTGAATAATTCTTCTTCTGAATTCAGTTCGTAAAAAAGAAATTTCTGGCCCTCTGCCTTGAGGATAAACATGGAACCATTGTTAGAATATCTGCCAAAGACGGGAACTTTCTCGGAGAGCTTCGGCTTTTCAATTTCCGCTTCACCTTGCTCTTTCTTTGAGCTTGTAGGAACAACGACCGCAGGGGTTTCAACGTTTGATTCAGTATTTAGCTTTTCGGTTGTAAATAACTCAAGTTCGCCTTGTTGTACACCAAGCTCTTCAATACTTTTGAAAGCATCCCGCAAGGCAGCTGTGTAGGTCTTACTATAGGCCTTGATCTTACTCCTGCCTTCTTCGCTACGGTGTATTTCGTTACCATTACAGTCATTCAGAATTATAGTCACCCTGGTCCAGATAATACCCGGACGACCGTCAACCTGGGCCCACAGGCCGTCACATCTACGAACATCTGGTAACTCGTTGGGAAAGTAAGCGTTGAAACCGTGCTTATTGAAAAGGAATTTTGTTAACGAGTTAAGTTGGTACTTGTCGGCTTCACTCACGAAATCATATTTTTCGGGTATGACAACAAAGGAATAATCGCTCAATTGCTTTTGAGCCGTTACAGTGAGCGTAATAACAAAGAACATTGCTAGTACCGCGATCTTTTTCATTATTCAGGGTCGATTTTTATGTTCAATCCGAACTGTAAAGATACGCTTTTTGACTTTGCAATATTTCCATAATGAAAGATGTTGTCTCCTGCTAAATACACGTTGAATTTGCCTATGTCTGCTGCAACACCCAACCCAAAATTGGTATAGGAATAGGGATCAACAGTATAAGTCGCTTTGGCAGCAAGAAATTTGTATAGTTTATGATAATAAAACAACGTAGCCGCCATTTGAGGGCCTTTGGGTCTTAGTATACTGTAAAACTGAAAACCTACGGCCTGAATGCGTTGAATCCCGCCCTTGTCCAAACAGTCGCATTCTACACCGCCCAAATACTTTCCAAAACTATATTTCACACTAGCATTGACTTTCAACGGTCGTAATTGAGTATATCCACTATTGATAGTATCTACAGGAAGTTCCCGCTCAATTTCATCTTCCAGGTTGTCGTAGTACGGCAGGGTTGCCTCTCCCTCGCTAAGAGGTGGGAATATAAGTTCAATCCCATCGAGGGTATAGTCACCGGTAGCGTGATACTGCTCGACATCTTTCGAATGAAAAATAGCTCCCAGATCTAGCAAACTGGCGCTTGCTCTCCAGCGATCATCAATTTCGTAGGTTGCGCCAAGGTCCACTCCTACCCCCAGATTTCCTCCAAGAAATGCACGACTCACTACCTTGCCTGCCGTGGTATTTTCCAACGATTTAATTCCTGAGGTTTGCACTTTTACATCTGCATTTTGTACCAGGTGTTCATAAATATTTGGACTATTTACATCGCCCAGTCTTGTTACAAAGCTTCCCCGGTTGTTGGTACTTTTCACGCTCAGGATGCTCGAATAGATCTTCGCTCGAACTCCAGCTGTCCATTTTTTACTTATTCGTTTGTTCGCACCAAAATGATAAACCGTAAGAAGGTCGCCTGTAGCACTCAACTGACCGCGATCAAATTCATAGCCCAGGTAATCCCTATTGCCCTCCCAGGCAAGGATGGCCAGGTCCCGTGGAAAATAGGTGATGAAGTCCAGTTCCTGGTACATTCCCCCGGAAAAATAGATGTCCTTTTGGGAGCGCCAACCAAAGTCGATGACCTGTAATTGTTGCGTAGCGGTAAAAAAATCCTTATCACTCATCTCGAAGATCTTTTCTCGTATTCTAGTATTGATATCTACGTTCGAATTTCCAAAAATTTCGAAGGTTGACACGCCGGAAGCACCCCCGTTGAAATGAACCTGTGAAAGGAAAGGAATACCGAAATGAGATTTCTGCGGTACCAGCGTCCCGGGGTTTAACAATAAGGATTGTGGCACCTCATCCAGCCCGTAAATTACTTGCTTGTTTTGAGCAAAAGAAACCGATAGCCCGAAGGCCATAAAAAAGATCGAAATTATTCTCATAGTAGTTAACTTCTATCTTTTATTTCTAAATAATAGGTGGTTTTCGACTGCAGATTGAGTTCGCCAGCGACTGTCTCATCGATCGTTTCAACTGTGACCGAAACCACTACTCTATCGGCCATGGTTAGTTCGAGGATTTCGGGTCCCTCAACATTTTCGATAAATTGGGTTGCTACCGGATTACCTACGTTTCCTGCACTTACCGTAGTACTTGTATAGTAGGTTTCCTGATTCATCTCGTTGATGAACTGAAACTCTACCTGAAACTCCCGATTGATAGTATTTGTAAAGTTGAACAGAAACTCGGCCCTTTTGAGGCTCTCCTGAACACCCGTATCATCCAAAAAGCGAATTTCGGTAGTGTCTCTTACCGTAAGCCGTTGTGTATTGCTTATGGTGTCGAAAAAGTCTCCGGCATCAAGGTTGAAGTAGATAAGATCCAACTCAACAACCGGAGTTAGGGTGATATTCTGTGCTTGATCGAAATCAACATCCTTCACACAGGAGCATACCAATAGCATCGAAAATACAACCGTTAGAGGCAGTAGTAGGTTCTTTTTCATTCAGTTGGGGGTTTGGGAAATAACGTTCAAATCAACCGTAATATTATCTTACAGGTAGTTTTTAATTTCATGAATATCATGGATCACCCGGTAGTTTTCGGGTGGTTCTTCCTTTCTATAATTGAAAAACAACGTATGCATACCCACTTGTTCGGCACCTAGTATATCGGCCTCAAAGGTATCGCCAATCATCATGCTTTGATGAGGAATTGTACCGGCCTTTTCTAATGCCCTGTTGAAAACGGCTGGGTTTGGTTTCTTGACACCAACTTCCTCAGAAGTAGTAACCGTATCAAAGAAAACATCAATTTTACTGTTTCTAAGCTTCAAATGTTGCACTTCCTCGAAGCCGTTGGTAATAATATGCAACTTGTAACTTCTTTGTGATAAATAACCCAGAACTTCGGTGGCTCCGTGAAAGAGATGGTTATCCTTGGGAAGCTCATCGATATAAGAAGTGGCCAGTTCATCCAATTCCTCTGTTGAAAATTGAATGCCAAAGGGCTTAAAAGCGTCCAAAAACCGTCCTCGGCGCAATCCGGTCTTATCGATACGTTCTTCCCGGTACATTTTCCAATAGGCGAAATTGATGGGCTCATATACTTGTATAAAATCTTGAATGCCCAGATTTATCCCATGCAGCGCGAATACCCGTTCGAAAGCCAACTTCGAATTACGGTCAAAGTCCCACAATGTATGGTCAAGATCGAAGAAGATATCTGTAATGTTCATGATATGGGAAGAATTGTATTGTCTGAAAATATCCTTGGCCAAAATACACTTTTTGCCTGGAAGTCACGATTATTGAAGAGCAAGGAGAAGGTTCCTCCCACTTGCTGAACCGAATTGAAGAGTTGTTCGACTTCTGATTCTAATTCACTCCGGGTTCGTTTTTTTTTGGTAAGAGTCGTACCTGCGACGGGGTGCACAATTAAGGGTGTTTTGATCTCATAATCCAGGTCGTAAAACAAAAAGGGGGTGCAGGTGCTGGCTCGAAAGCCCAGATGACCTTCATAGAGCATCGTGATGTCCTTCCCCACCTCCAATTCAAGCAAATTTCGGTAATGGGTTGGAAGGTCGATGATGAATTTATCGAACATAGAACTTCCCAAACTTCGGCGTGTTAGCTCTTCCATACGTTTTTTCTCTGCCTTCATCATTTCGTTATTTTTCAGGGAATGATAAGAAAAGACCAATCCAACCTCGGCGTAATCTGACACGAACTTCACTAATAATCTAAATTTTTCTCGTTTAGCATTCAGCCCTTCCATAAAGGTGTATGCCTCTCCCAGCCGAAAAAACACGGACAACCTGTGGTTGGTGTTCCTTGCCGAGTTCACCATCCACGCGAACGTATCGAAGGGGTCTTTTCTTAACTTGATAAGCACCCGTGTTCGCTGCAGGATATTTTTAATCCTGAACTTGGAAAGATCCTGAAAATACCCGGCAAAATTGCGGAGGAAGCCTTTTTGACTGTATGCAAAGGGTTGAGAGGCATCCACAAGATGATGAATCTTTAGACGCCTGGAAATAAATTCCATTTCCGGAAATTGCTCAAGCAGTACTTTTTGAAATTCGTATGCCCACTCATCCACCACCGGGCGATTGAGAAAGCCTGCCTGACAGGCCAGGCTTGATTCCGCAGGAAAGCGACCCAATTCATCTTTCAAATGAGGCAAGTACTCTTCATACCTGCTTAACAAATAGAAGGCAGCCGAGAATATATCATAAGGCAATGCACTATTATCACTTACCGGGAAAAAACCTATTCCGTCCTCCCATTTTTCAACCTGAATTTCCAAATCCTCAATCCCGCTCTCTTCCAAGAGTCCGAAGGACTGAAAGAACAGTTCATTGCCAATAGGCTGTTTTCCGTAGGATATTTTTGGCCCGGTGTGAGCTATAAATGACTCTATAACGGTTGTAAATTCTACTTTCACCCCCAAAATTCGGGTACAAATATGCTTGAACACGTAATCGAGACGTGTAGTGGTTTGAGTGTGGATTAACAACATAGAACGCTACAGAAGTTGCTCGTCGGCAAAGCTAAAGTACGCTTTTTCGGTAACTATAAGATGGTCCAGAATCTTTATATCCAGACTATCTGCTGCTGTTTTTAGCTTACGGGTAAGCTGTTTGTCGGCTTCGCTTGGCTTGAGACTTCCGCTTGGATGATTGTGCGCCAAAATGATGGCTACTGCGCCCAATTGAATTGCCGTTTTTAAAGTGAGACGGATGTCTACAACGGTCCCTGTAATTCCGCCTTTACTTAGTTGTTTGGATTGTAACACCGAATTTGAATTATCGAGGTAGACCGCCCAGAATTCTTCATGTTCAAGGTCGCCAAGTGTGGGTTGCAATAACTCAAAAACCGATTCACTGGAGGTGATCTTATTTCGGGTCAATGCCACCTCTGCCCTTCTTCTTCTTCCTAATTCCAATGCCGCCATCACCGTTACTGCTTTAGCCTCTCCAATACCATTGAAGACCATAAATTGAGGAGCGTTGAGCCTGCCCAGCAGGTTCAGGTTATTGTTCACAGAGGCCATCACTTTCCGGGCCAGATCTACCGCTGTTTCGGTTCTATTACCCGATCCCAGCAAGATAGCAATAAGTTCAACATCACTAAGGGCAATCCTTCCTTTCAGCAATAACTTTTCCCGGGGCCGATCGTCTTCGTTCCAGGTTTTGATCCCCGATGGCAAACTGTTTTCTTCCATGAACCACTATATTTCATTAAAGATAAAACGTATCTTTATTCCAAGATCTCTATTTTCAAAGTGGCTACAACAATTGATGAATTGACAGCTATAAATAACAAAAACTTGACCATGAAGTCTATCTTTGAACCCGGCGTTTACGATGAAATTCGAGAGCGATTGGCTCACTTAACAGAGTCTTCCACCCGACAATGGGGGAAGATGACCCATGGCCAAATGGTACATCATTGCCAGGGCCCATTGAACATCCTACTGGAAAAGAATGACTACGGGATGAAGCCTAACCTACTTGCCAAGCTGTTCTTTAAAAAATCACTCTACAGTGACAAACTCTGGCGTAAAGGACTGCCTACAGCCAAGTTTTTAAAGGAAACCGAGGAACGGAACTTTGTGGAAGAAAAACAGAAGTTGGAATCTTTACTGGAGGAAGTTAACGCAAACAGGGAGCGAGAAGTTTGGAAACCCCATCCAGGTTTTGGTTATTTTACCAAGGAACAGTGGGGCAAGATGACTTACAAGCATTTGGACCATCATTTACGACAGTTTGGAGTTTAATTGTAGTCTGATTTCATGAAATAACAATAGTTTTGAGCAAATATCCACCCCCCCATCACCTAACCCATGACCGTGATAAGATGATTTCGGTGATGCGTCATTTTCCGCTGGCTACAGTGATCTCAGCACATAAAGGGTTGGCTTATGCTACACACATTCCGGTTATCTACAACGAGACCACGGGCAAATTGGTGGCCCATATGGATCGATCCAATCCGCAGCTATCTACTTTTACCAACGGAAGTGAGCTGTTGGTTGTATTCAATGGACCGGATGCCTATATCTCTCCCTCAATTTACGAAGTCCAATCGTTGCCCACTTGGAACCACATCATCGTCCATGTTCGTGGGACATTGAAGTTGATTACAAATGAGGAAGCGGCCAAAGAAACTTTGATCAGCATGACCGAATTTCTTGAAGCACCCAGCCACAAATACCGCTTGACGAAAGAAAATGAACGTATGCAACGACTCATCGATTATATTGTGGCATTCGAAATTGACATCAATCATTGGGAGGGAAAATTTAAATTATCTCAAGACAAACGAGGGCAGGATTTTTTGAATGCAAAAGAGGTACTCATAAAAAAATCCGGGGAGGATGCCACCGGATTTATCGAAGAAATGTACAAATCTATGGAATAAGCGCCTTCACCTCTTTAAAATCCAAGCCACCATAATTCCCACTACTCATCAACAAAAGTGAAGAGTTTTCGAAGTTTTGCGAGAACAAATATTCTTTAAAAGATCCGGGATCTGTATGAATAACCAGGTCGTCCCGTTGAAAAGCTTCTGCGATTTGTTCCTCCGAAATAGGCTGCAATTTTTTAATCTCTACGGCATGGGGAGAGTAGAAAACCACAGCCGTATCTGCGCTATCCAGGGCCCCGCGATACTCGCTTAAAAACTCGGGTGTTAGACTACTGTAAGTATGTAGCTCCAGGCAAGCAAATAAGTGTCTATCCGGATACTGATCTTTTACGGCTTGGGTAGTTGCTGCCACCTTACTGGGCGAATGTGCAAAATCTTTGTAGGCGATGGAATTGTTATTTTCGGCAATTAATTCCAGGCGCTTACTCGCTCCTTTGAAGGAGGCGATCGCCTCATAAAAATCTTCGGCGTCGATACCCATTAACTGACAAATCCATCTCGCACCTTCCAGGTTGTTCAGGTTATGTTTTCCAAATACCTCAATGGGCATAGGTCCTTCGGGAGTATCTAACAATGTGATGCCGCCTGCTACTTGATAGGACGGGGTGCGATAAGGATATTTTTTTATCCCGTGGGTCGAGGCCTCCACCAATTGTTTTACTTCCGAATCTTCTTCGTTATAAATAATCGCCCCTCCCGGAACAATTTGCTCCAGAAAAATACTGAATTGCTCTACGTAGTTCTCGAAAGTGGGAAATACATTGATATGATCCCACGCAATACCACTTAACAAGGCAATGTTGGGTTTATAGAGGTGAAACTTGGGTCGCAGGTCAAGAGGAGAAGAAAGATACTCATCCCCTTCCAGAACCACGAAATCGTTCGCCTTAGTAAGACGGACCATGGTCTCAAACCCTTCCAGTTGTGCACCCACCATGTAATCAACATCTCGATCGTGATAGTGCAATACATGAAGGATCATGGAAGTAATGGTGGTCTTCCCATGAGAGCCGCCAATGACCACCCTCGTTTTTTCCCTGGTTTGTTCGAACAGGAACTCCGGGTAAGAATAGATGGTAAGTCCCAGTTCTCTGGCTTTCAGTAATTCGGGATTATCGGCCTTGGCATGCATCCCCAGGATCACCGCATCCAACTCCCCATGGATTTTTTCCGGAAACCACCCAAAGGTTTTGGGAAGTAGTCCCTGGGCCATGAGCCGTGATTTTGATGGGTCGAATATCTCATCGTCACTGCCGGTTACCTCGTCTCCTTTTTCATGGAGGGCTAACGCCAGGTTATGCATAGCACTACCACCAATGGCAATAAAATGTACTCTCATTAAATGAAGGTGTTTTTATGCTGAAATTTGAATGGATAAAGATACTATTTTGTTCTGCAAGAGCGGTAGAGGCAAATAGCTTTTGTGCAACAAAACTATGGCCGATGACGCGGTCCTCCTATTCCTCCGGAGGAGAATTGGGAGGGCTTGCCCAAAAATCGACACTAGTTTACCTTTTTCAAATCTTATAAATAGACTCGAAGCGACAAGGTTAAAGTGATTCAATGATCTTCTTCTCCTGCTTTGCCTCCTCGAAATTGGGGCGGTCGTCCAAAGCCCTGTCGATCCATTGCAGGGCATTTTTTTTCTGCCCAAGGTTCTTATAGATCTGCGCCATACGATAATAGGCCCAATCCTTAGGTACTCCATCCTGGACCGAGTGGTTCTCGATGTATTTCTGAAGGCAATTGATGCCCAACTCGGCGTCGAGGTTGTATTGAGCTGCGATCTTTCCTATCTGGTAATGCAACGCATTGCGTTTATGTGTCTCCAGGCAATTGGAAACTGTTTGCATCGCTTTCTCGGGCTGATTGGTGGTTTCGTATAGATTGGTGAGTTTCTCATAGGTATGCATGGAACCGCCCACCGCAATTGCATTTTTATAAAATTGTTCGGCATCTTGCGGTCGATTGCTGTATTCGGCAATATAACCATTGGCCAGGTGCCCGTCCACTGGTGATATTTTTGCCAACTGATTGGCATATTTGATCGCTTTCTTTTCACTTCCGCCAATGATCCCGGGCAACTGAATATAAAATTCGACCAGGGCCCAGCGCGTATCTATATGGTTGGGATCCAGCCACGCTGCCTTTTCAAAATGTCTGCGGATCTCCCCAATGTAGGAAAGCGCTCGAATACGGCTTATTTCCAATGCTTTCATGCCCATTGCCCCGCCTGCTTTAAAGTGGTAATTGGCGTTGGTTTCATCCATTTCAACCAATTGTTCGTAAAAGTGAATGGCAGTATCCCAATCTTTCGCGTAGCCCGCAACATCACCCAGATACTCCATGGTCTTCAGGTGATTAGGATTTTCGTCCAAATAGGACTCAAACAAGGGTTTAGCTTTGCTGAATTCCTCCTTTAAAAACAGGTTTTCAGCCCGCTCGAATGAAGTCTGGGCAAAAGCCCCTCCGGATAAAAGCAGTAGGAATAATAAGAGGTGTCTCATAGTTTATTTTGGGATTCAAATATAAGTAACTTCCAGTAAATGACGATTTACTAAATGGAAACCATAGTTTTTTACTTCTTGGGTGGAAATTTACCCAGGGCCTTTCGAATGATGCTATAATAATACTGGTCTTTCTGGGTGGGACTTGCACGTTCCTTGTATTCGGCATCCACAACGGCCTGCCAGACCAAACTTTGATCCCCCGTTGCGTTGACAAAATCGATTGTAAATTGTTGCCGAATTACCGGCCCTCCAATGGGTATTCCCCCGCTAACACCTACGCCAACATTTCCGCCTCCACCTCCTACACCAATACCCAACGTATTGCGAGAATTTGAAAGATGCTCACTGGCGTAGAAATTGATATAAAACCGAGGATCGGCAGCGCGACTAATCCCTTGTAAGCGTAAGACAGAATCGATGCTGCGCATGATTCTTTTATCGTCCAACTCACTCAATCCCGAATCGATATCGGGATAGAAGTCGAAATTTCTGAAATCGCTAAAATCCTGTTGTTTTTCGAAGTCAACACTTACCATAGGCCCACAGGAAAATAGGAAAAAAATCCCTGTGATAAGAAGAGCATATTTCATGGCATATTTTTATCCTAATGTACGGAAAATTGAGCCTTATCCAATTTCGAAACTACTGTTTAACAATCTGCATGGCAGCAGTACCCTGGTTGGTAGTGACAACTGCTAAATAAATGCCTGAAGCCAGGCTTGATAAATCCAGTGTCGAATTTGTACTCTCCATCAACTGAATTCCACTAATAGTGTGAACGATCACTTTTTGGAATCCCGTTCCATTCATGGTCGCTATATGCAACTCATCAGTTGTTGGATTAGGAAAGACGTTAAACAGCAATTCGATATTTTCATCGCCCGTCGACAATAAACAAGCGTCCATCACCTCTTGATTGTCAAAACAACCTGGCGCATTATTATCTATTATAACATCAACCAAAGGTGCGGGGTTGTCAAAGTTTTCACAAACCATCTGGATGGCACATTCTGTTAGCGAGAGATTATCCCGGATGATGATCTGTAAGAACACATTATCGGGGATCACATTAGACAAACCATCAAGCGATAAGAGGTTATCATTATCGAAGAGATGCAGATAACCTAGAGAAGTCAGAGATGAAAGTATATCCAAATTGGTAAGATTATCACAATCGGACAAAACAAGCCCGCTGATGATAGTATGCACATTGTTCAAGCC
>JABDNM010000122.1 GCA_013043825.1 Flavobacteriaceae bacterium | reverse complement strand
GTAACATATTTATAGACGAATAAAACCAATACAACCAGGACGATTGTGAAAAGCCAGGTGATCATTCTCCGGTTTCGAGTGCTTTTTCCCCGATGTGAACTAGCAGCAACCTCTGAACTATGATTCGATTTCGCTAACTCCAGCTGATGTTGAGCCTCCCCGGGCGGATAACCAAAATATTCATGAAAGCAAGTGTTGAAGTAGGTCGCACTGTTGAATCCCACCTTATAAGATACTTCGGATGCGGTCGTATCCTCTTGTTGCAGGAGTTTGAGTGCTTCATCCAGGCGGATCTCCCGGATAAACTGGCTCACCGATTGCCCGGTAGCCGATTTCAATTTCCGGTGTACTTGGGAACGGCTCATCCCCGCCTGCTCGACCAATTCACTTACCCCGAACTGTTCATCGGTGTAATTATCGAGAGCGATGGCTCGTAATTTCTCAAGAAATGCACTATTGTTGGTCATTGATACTTAATAAGATACATTACTTGGGGATTACTTAAAGATAGTTAATTTTTATTTTCGACTTCCGCTGTATATGGAGTAATAGGACTGATTTTGGAGAATCCAACTCGCTCATACAGGTCAACATACCTGGGATCTGTTCTCAATGGACGCAACAGAGGTTCTTCTTTAAGCCACATCATTTCCACTTCATGATGATCATACGATTTTTCGAGCCATTCAAAAGCTTTGTCGTATTCTTTCATATGACAGTAATACAAAGCAATAAACCATCCGGGGCTACCGGATGTATTGTCTTTAAACTTAGCGTGCAATTTTTCCAGGCTTTCATTCAATACTATATCGTTCTCTTCCAATTGCGCATGAACTGCCATTAACCATAGCACAATGGGAGGGCGATCCTCAAAATTGTCGAGTAATTTCTTTAGTTGTTGACTGGATTGATCGATTTTGTCCATGTAGTAGTAGTACTTGGCGGTTTCCATTAAATAGAAATAATTGTAGCCTGAAGTTTTATTATGGGTCTCGAAAAGTGCCATAGCCTTCTCCTCTTCACCCATGAAATAATAAACTACCCCTTTCGACATGAACAATATGCTATTTGTCGGGTCTGCCGCGATAATTTTGTTAATGTGGGTCATAGACTCTTGAAACCTACCCATCTTTCGCGAATAATCATTATAGGCAATACCATTGAACGGGTCTAATTTCCCCCTTTCAACTTGGTGTAAATCCTCCATCGACTGAAGGTCCCAATCAAAGTGAAATTTACCACTGAGGTAGGAACTCATTATCTGCTGATTTTGTCTTCCTCCTTTTAGACTATCCAATTCCAAGGCCTTTTCAAAATAGGGTTTTGCCTTGCGCCACGCTTCCTGCTCATTGGATATACCCCAGACCAAGCCGGTCATCACATAATTATTACCTAACGCTGAATAAGGTTCAATAAACGTAGAGTCCAACTTAATGGCCTTTTCAAATAATGATATGGAATTTTCTAAATTAGGATTATCCAGGACATTGATTTGATAAAACCCTTCCAAATACAACATATAGGCTTCGGTGTTTTTTGTTGGAACCATCTGTATCTGTTCAATTTCTTCCCTCGTCACATCCGCCTTAATATATTGGGCGACATTTTCTGCCACATCTGCCTGCAGTTGAAAAATCTCATCACTTTTCCAAAGGCCAGAATACTCTAACGACCACACCGGCTTACTCTCTTTGGCTTCAATTAACTTCAAATTACTTTGGACCTGATCTCCAGATAATTTAAAATTACCTTCCAAAACATATGATACTCCAAGCTCATCCGCAATCCTTTGAATATCCATATTGGAGTCTTTGTACTGAAGTACCGAGGTAAAAGGAACCACTCTTTCAATACTCTGAATCCCTGATAATTTAGTGATGATAGCATCGGTCATGCCGTCACTTACATATTCCAACTCCACATCCCCACTCCAGTTCTTTAGCGGTAAAACAGCAATGGTCTTTTCTTTTTCTTCGGAAGGAGTGACGGGTGTAATCTCTTCACGAGTAACATATTTATAGACGAATAAAACCAATACAACCAGGACGATTGTGAAAAGCCAGGTGATCATTCTCCGGTTTCGAGTGCTTTTTCCCCGATGTGAACTAGCAGCAACCTCTGAACTATGATTCG
>JABDNM010000110.1 GCA_013043825.1 Flavobacteriaceae bacterium | reverse complement strand
AGGCGTGGACTATATCGTACTTTTGGAGCAGGAAAATCGCATGGACACCCCATCAGCTATTATAAAGCTTGGCAATGACGGTACAGTACGTGTGATCCGGAAATGAAGTTGGAGGTACGAGGTTGGAGGTACGAGGTTGGAGGTACGAAGTTAGAGGTACGAGGTTGGAAATATATTCGTCCTTCGTATTTCGTCCTTCATATATCGGACTTCGTATTTCGTCCTTCGTCCCTCATACCTAGATTATGTTTTTTATGAAACACCAGAACTACAAAGACGCACTATCGCATCCGGTCTTTACCACGGTTGCCGAAGCCGCCAAAACTCTTGGGGTGGAAGCCTATGTTATAGGAGGATTTGTCCGTGATTTCATTTTAAAACGCGAGCAGCCGACAGATATAGACATTGTAGCAGTAGGTAGCGGCATTGAATTGGCAAAGGCCGTAGCAGACCAACTCACTCACAAGCCCAAAGTGAAGGTCTTTAAGAATTTTGGCACGGCCATGCTTCCTTATGGAGGTCTTGATCTTGAATTTGTAGGGGCCCGAAAGGAAAGCTATGATCGCGGGAGTCGGAAACCTGTAGTAGAAGATGGCACCTTAGAAGATGACCAGAACCGTAGGGACTTCACGATCAATGCCCTGGCCATTTCTCTTAATGCGGCAGATTACGGTTCTCTGCTCGATCCTTTTAACGGTCTTGAAGACCTGGAGCAAAAGATCATCCGTACCCCGCTGGAACCCGGCATTACCTATTCAGACGATCCGCTCCGTATGTTGAGGGCTATTCGCTTTGCGACCCAACTGGATTTTGAGATCGAACTGGACAGCCTGCAGGCAATTAGCACTCATAAGGAACGTATCAAAATCGTATCTGAGGAACGTATTGTAGAGGAACTCCATAAGATATTGGCCTGTAACAGGCCGTCCAGGGGATTTGGACTTTTGCACGATACAGGTTTGTTGGAACTAATCTTGCCGGAACTCACCGCTCTGGAAGGGATAGACGAGATCGAGGGACAACGGCATAAAGACAATTTCTGGCATACGCTTGAAGTAGTGGATAATATTTCAAAAGCAACAGACGATCTCTGGCTACGATGGGCTGCCCTTTTGCACGACATTGGGAAGGCTCCCACTAAAAAATTTGATAAAAAGCTCGGGTGGACCTTTCACGCCCATGAATTTGTAGGAAGCAAAATGGTCTACAAACTATTTAAGCGGATGCGGATGCCCCTCAATGAAAAAATGAAGTTTGTGCAAAAAATGGTTCGCATGAGTTCCCGGCCTATAGTGCTGTCTGAAGAATTTGTGACCGATGCAGCAGTACGCCGACTCGTTTTTGACGCAGGGGATCATGTAGATGACCTTATGACCTTGTGTGAGGCAGATATTACTACCAAAAATCCCAAACGACAAAGGCGTTATTTAAAAAACTTTGAGAATGTGCGAATGAAAATCCTGGAGGTAGAAGAACGAGATCGGATCCGGAATTTCCAACCTCCTGTCACCGGGGAAGAGATCATGGCCGCCTTTGGCATACCGCCATCCAGGGAGATCGGGATTCTCAAAGAAGCCATCAAGGAAGCCATCCTGGAGGGTGAGATCCCCAATGAGCATGATGCTGCATACCAGTTTATGCTTGAAAAAGCTAAATCTATGGGACTGAATCCGGTTTCCTGAATAGATATACCCTAATTAGAATGGTCTATATATTTTTCGCGCTGCTTATAAATTCTAACGCTATTAACCCTCTTAAACAAAAAGCACATCGTAGCCTCTCCTTTTTTATTTTTGCAGGACAATCCAATGAAATATGACCTATAGAAAGGTAGCCCGGCTAACACTCATCCTAGTTTATCTCGTTATTGCTGCTGGCGCGATCGTACGAATGACCGGCAGTGGCATGGGTTGTCCTGACTGGCCAAAATGTTTTGGATACGTGATCCCACCGACAGAAGAATCACAACTGAAGTGGACACCAGGCCAGTCTTATTCTAAAGGCCAGGCCATTATTTGGGAGGAAACATTGCTCATGGCCAATTCAGATTTCACAAGTGCACAGCAATTTGAAATGTCGAATTGGGTGGCGTATGAAAAACACGACTATGCAACCTTTAATGTTTTTCATACCTGGACCGAGTACATTAACCGGCTCCTGGGTGCGCTCGCTGGCCTTGGCACCTTGGTACTTGCCTTGTTATCATTAAAGTACATGCGCACCAGGCCAAAGATACCACTACTCTCC
>JABDNM010000108.1 GCA_013043825.1 Flavobacteriaceae bacterium | reverse complement strand
TGGTATGACGGCGATCTTTACAAACAAACCCGTACCATGCCAAAATTTACCGTAGACACAGACGATCCTTCCCGCTGGCAACCTACTCCTCCTGCATATATGGATGGAATTGAACCCCACTGGAACAAAATAAGACCCTTTGTCCTGGATTCGGCGGCTCAATTCAAACCAACTCCTCCTCCTGCGTTTTCGCTTGAAAAGGATAGTGATTTCTACAAGGAATTGATCGAGGTATATGAAGTGAGCGAAAAAATTACCGCCGAAGGAGATGAGTCTGAGGAAGTGGAAATAGCGCAGTTCTGGGATTGTAATCCCTACGTATCTGTCACTCGGGGTCATTTGATGTTCGCCACCAAAAAGATCACACCGGGGGCACATTGGATAGGAATTACCAAGATCGCCTGTAAGAAGTCCGATGCCGATTTCAACAAAACGGTCTATGCCTACACCAAGACTTCCATTGCTATTTTCGACGCCTTTATTTCCTGTTGGGATGAAAAGTACCGCAGTAATTTGATTCGTCCGGAGACTTTGATCAATCAGAATATTGATGAAAACTGGCAGCCCATTCTCCAAACTCCTCCTTTTCCCGAGTATGTGAGTGGCCATTCTGTGGTTTCAGGAGCTGCGGCGACAGTCCTGACCGATATCTTCGGGGAAAACTTCAGCTTTTTGGATGATACCGAATTACCCTACGGGCTACCGGTTCGATCATTCGATTCCTTCAACAAGGCAGCGCAGGAAGCGGCTATTAGTCGTATGTATGGCGGTATTCATTATCGGGCGGCAGTTGAAATAGGCCTAAAGCAAGGTATTGATGTAGGTGAGTTAGTAGTGAATCGATTGGATATTACACAATAAGTATGAAGATTTCCTGGAAATGGCTACTCGGGCTTTCATTGCTTCTCCTGGGCATCTGGTATTTCGCATTAAAAGAAGAACACTATAGGATCACATTTATCTCAGACCGACCACCCGGTGTGATCTACTCGCACATTCTCGACTGGGATTCCTATGGATCCAATGACTTCGATTCGATACATTTGAATTCCAAGTTGCCTTATTCAGAAATTCTCCAGGAGGTGTATACCAATGATTCTATTTTTTCATATCGATGGGTATTGAAAAAGCATTCCGAAGAAGAAACAAAGGTTACAGCCTATATCAAGGATGTTAGAAATGGATTCAAACAGAAATTACAGGTTCCATTTGGAAACAATTCATTTATAAAAAAGAATACCAAATCTGTAAAAAATTTACTGGAGGTACTACAGATGGACGATGAACGATACCGGGTTCATTCGTTTAGTGATACCGTGGTCGCAGGTGGATATTGTGTTTACCTCCCCATCGAGTCCACAGTTGAGGCCAAAGCCAAAAATATGTTGATCAATATAGCCACGATCATGGAATACATCAACAAGAACGAGATCGAATTACAAGGTGATCCTTTTCTGGAAGTAACCAAATGGGACAAAGAGCGGGAGCGAATTTCATTTAATTTTTGTTTTCCTATTGAACAGTCAGATTCCATCCCGACCAACCAGCAACTAAAATTTAAAACAGTTCAACCGTTCAGGGCCCTGAAGGTAGATTTCAATGGCAATTACAGGATTTCAAATAAAGCCTGGTACTATCTGCTCGACCATGCCAAAAACAAGAAATTAGAGGTAGTGGAACTCCCTTTTGAAGTCTATCTGGACGACCCGCATGTGGGCGGAAACCCCTTGAACTGGAAAGCACATATTTTACTGCCGTATAAAGAAAACTAGCCATGTCTGAACATACTTTATCTTCCCCCAATGGCACGATCACTGTACAAGTTGGTTTAACTTCGGAAGGTCAACCTTTCTATTCAGTAGCGTTTAGATCTCAATCGATCATCAAACCATCCTTGCTGGGATTCGAGTTTAAAGATAGACCAGCGATCAAAGAGAACCTGGAGGTAATCGACAGTAAAACCAGGTCATTCCGGGAAGATTGGGAAATGCCATGGGGTGAGCAACGTAAAGTTCACAGTGCTTACAATGAACTAGTGCTCCACCTTAAGGAACAAACCCAGGCCAAGCGAAAAATGGACTTGATATTCAGACTATTCGATGATGGAATAGGTTTCCGATATCGTTTCCCCGAGCAGGCAGCAACCGATGAATTACTTGTCGTGGAGGAAGTCACCGAATTCAACCTATCTGGTGATCATTCATGCTGCTGGCAACCTGGTGATTGGGATAGCTATGAACATTTGTATCACCAAACAGCGTTTTCGGAGATCGATGCTATTTCACTTCGTAATCATCCCAATTTAAAATCCTCTTACATTCCGGAAAACGCAGTAAATACTCCCGTTACCATGGAAACAAAGCAAGGTCTGTTTTTGAGTTTCCACGAAGCAGCTATCTACGATTATCCTGGTATTACACTCCGTATTCATGGGGACGAGCTAAAAATGACCACAGCTTTGGTTGGTTCCGACAGATTGAAAGCCAGGGCAAAGGTTCAAATTCCATTTCAAACTCCTTGGAGGACCATTCAAATTGCAGAATCTGCGGGAGACTTGATCGAATCACCGCTTCTTTTAAATCTAAATGAACCGAATATCCTGGGAAACATACCGTATTTCCAGCCTATGAAATACATCGGAATTTGGTGGGAAATGCACATAGGCAAATCAACCTGGGACATAGCTGGTAGTCAGGATATGAGTACGTTCATCGATGGAAAAAAGAAAGCCACCGGTCATGGCGCTACCACTGAAAATGCCTTGCGATATATCGATTTTGCCGCCGATAACGGCATCAAAGGACTGCTGGTTGAAGGCTGGAATACCGGATGGGAACAATGGATTCATTCGACCGACCGTGAGGGCGTATTCGATTTTATGACTCCTTATCCCGATTACGATTTTGACAAAGTAGTAGCCTATGCCAGGAAGCGAGGGGTAGAAATGATCATGCATCACGAAACTTCGGCTGCACCAAGAACTTATGAAAAACAAATGCACGAAGCCTTTGATTTTTTAAAGAAGCATGGGATGAATTCGGTGAAAACAGGATATGTAGGCAAGATCATCCCTACTGGAGAGTACCATCATGGACAATGGATGGTGAACCATTACCAGTACGTTCTTGAGGAGGCGGCCAAAAAACAAATTGCCATCAACGCACATGAACCTATCATGGACACCGGTAAAAGACGCACTTACCCAAATGCGATTTCCCGAGAAGGGCTACGGGGCCAGGAGTTCAACGCCTGGGCCACCGATGGTGGTAATCCACCAGACCACATTGCCAAGATCGCTTTTACGCGCATGCTGGCTGGTCCTATCGACTTTACTCCAGGGGTATTCAATATTAAATTCAATGAATATAAGAAAGGCAACCAGGTCAATACCACCTTATGTCACCAGCTGGCACTTTATGTGGTGATCTATAGTCCTGTTCAAATGGTCTGTGATCTACCCGAACATTATCTGGAAGGCGGTAAGATTCATCCGGCATTTCAATTTATTAAAGAAGTGGGGGTTGATTGGGAACAGACTAAAGTGCTGGATGGAAAAATAGGTGATTATGTTGTGATTGCACGCCAGGAGCGAATATCTGGAAATTGGTTTGTAGGAGGGATAAGCGATGAAAACGAACGCACTTTGACCGTTGATTTTAGTTTTCTGAACAAAGGAGAAATGTATCTCCTACGAAGTTATCAGGATGGCGAAAATGCACATTGGGACCTTAATCCAGAGTCTTATACGATTATAGATCTTGAAGTAACCAACACCTCACAGATCGATATTCCTGTGGCAGCAGGGGGTGGATTCGCCATGAGTATCATGCCTAAATCCTAGGCAACCGGGCTTTTCTTCCTGGTATCCAATCTATTCGAATCTCCTAAAATTGGAACGGTATGTTGGAACTTGTTGTTTCGATAACGATTTCGTTGCCAAAATCCCAAAATTTCGAGTTCAATTTAATTTTTTTGTTAAAAATTGCGGATATTACAACTGCTAACCAGTATGATCTGCAATCGCTGAATTCGTCCTTTAATTCCGATCAATATGATTAAGAAACCGAAACTCTCATTTTGGCAAATATGGAACATGAATGTTGGATTCTTCGGAATTCAGTTTAGCTTCGGACTACAACAAACCGCTGTTAACCCCATATTTTCCTTTTTGGGAGCCGGGCACGATGAATTACCACTTCTCAATCTTGCGGGACCCGTTACAGGTTTGCTTATACAACCCATTATAGGAGCGATTTCAGACAAAACTTGGCTTCCAAAGTGGGGAGGTCGAAGAAAACCCTTCTTCCTCATTGGTGCTATTGGGGCCAGTTTATGTTTGCTGGCATTTCCTTTTAGCCCAGAGCTATGGTTTGCCGTTGGACTGCTTTGGATATTAGACGCAGCCAACAATACCGCCATGGAACCGTATCGGGCGTTTGTAGGAGACAAATTACAGGACAGTCAGTTGACATTTGGTTACCAAATGCAAAGTCTCTTCGTTGGTGCGGGTATTACTATCGCTAACTTCTCTTTATTCTTGTTTCAGGATTGGTTCAGTGTCCCAGTCGAAGAGGGCACCGCGCTTTGTAGTACAGCCACAGAAACCGTGACTGCTATTCCCAAATGGGTGTATTATTCCTTCTTCCTGGGTGCGGCAGCCTCAATAGGGACTGTATTGTGGTCTGTATGGAAAACTCCGGAAATTCCTCCATCCGATGAGGAACTTGCAGATATTCAGGCTTTCAACAAAGACAAACCAAGTCCATTGCTTCAGATTATCTCTGTATTGGTTGTGATCTTTTCGATTCCCTTATTGTTTGGTTTTACCCTTGCATACTTTGTTCCGTCATTACATGAAAACTACAACCTCCTCACATTAATCATTTTGGGTGTGGCCTTGGTTTGGTTGTTTATTTTATACCGCTCGATCAAAAACAATCCCGATAAACCAAAAATCAAACGAATTGGAGATTTGCTTGCTCCTTTTATTGAAACCACCGAAGCCATTGGGGAAATGCCAAAATTCATGTGGCGGTTGTCTGCGGTCTATTTTTTCCAGTGGTATGCCCTATTCTGTTACTGGCAGTTCATCACCCCAATGCTACGTACCAGCATGTATGGAATAAGCAATTCCGATTATCAGAAATTTGATGCCTTAAAAGCGGCCTGTGAAGCAGGTGAAACCATTAGTACGGTAGATATGTCTTTTGCCCAGAATATACAGGTATTGTCTGAACAAGCGCTTGCCCAAACTGGATTGATGAATGGTACGTACAACCTAGTCACTATGCTTGTAGCATTGGCCCTGGTTCCCTTCGCAAAAAAGTACAGCTCGAAACTCGTGTACGTAGTAAGTTTGGTTTTCGCCGGAATAGCGATGCTCACCATGCCCTACATCACAAATCAGTATGTATTGCTTGTTCCCATGATTCTCTTCGGAATTGGATGGGCGGCCATGATGGGAATCCCCTACGCCATGGTGTCTAAAGTTATCCCGGAAGAACGGCGCGGTGTTTATATGGGGATAGTGAATATGATGATCGTGATACCCATGCTAATTCAAACTGTGAGCTTCGGGCCCATAATCAAGAATTTGTTAGGAAATAATGCGGTAAATGCTATTCTGTTTGGAGGGGTGTTCTTCATTATTGCGGCTGCATTGGCCCTTAGATTAAGTACGCATGTCCCAAAACAAATAAAGATCTAATGAAGCACTTGGGCATTAAAATATCGCTGTATTTAAATTATTTCGTTTTTGCGATCCTGCTGAACAGCGTTGGAATTGTGATCTCCAAATCCATCAATGTATACAATGTAGCAGAAACCGAGGCGTCCCTGCTAGAAGCTTTCAAAGATCTGCCTATTGCCATCGTATCATTCCTGGTGGCTTCTTTCCTACCTCGATTTGGGTATAAGCGGGCCATGTTGATTGCCCTTGTGATCGTTTTCCTGGGTTGTATAGGAATGTATTTTGGGAACAGTTTCGATACAGCAAAATTATTATTCATGACAGTTGGAGTTAGTTTTGCGCTCATCAAATTGTCTGTTTACAGCCTCATCGGTGTGGTTACTGAAACTCCACGGGAACATTCGGCATTGATGAGTTCCATTGAAGGCTTTTTTATGGTGGGAATTGCCAGTGCTTATTTTATTTTTCCTGCATTTTACAGCGAAACAGATGTCGATGCCTGGTTGCAGGTTTATCCCGTGCTTTGTATCCTTATAGGGCTATCCTTCGTATTTCTTTTGTTTTCAAAACAGAACGTGCCGGTTGAAACTTCCGGAAGTAGCTTGGCCGAGGATTTGAAGAACTCTCTGGGATTGATCGTGATGCCGCTGGTGTTGGTATTTATTCTTTCGGCTTTTTTCTTCGTTATGATCGAGCAAGGTATTATGACCTGGCTGCCCCGATTCAACGAAAAAATATTTTCTTTTTCTGAAAAACTGAGTGTACAGATGGCTTCTATTCTTGCCATATCATTGGCCTTGGGTAGATTTGTTGCAGGCTGGGCTTCGAAAAAGATATCCTGGGAGAAGATCGTGATCGTATGTTCCGTGATCGCTATAGGGATTCTATTGGCGGTACTACCCCAATTGAAAGTAGATGGCAATGCTATCACCCTTAGAACACTGGGGGAAGTTCCTTATCTGGGATTTGTTCTTCCGTTAATTGGATTGTTCATAGCTCCTATCTATCCCTTGTTGAATTCCACAGTTTTAAGTCATCTGCCCAAAAGCCTACACTCTCC
>JABDNM010000100.1 GCA_013043825.1 Flavobacteriaceae bacterium | reverse complement strand
AGCCTGAGGACTGCTGCAGGTTCACATGAGCGTTTCCTGGTCCTCGAAGTATTTGGCCGTTATGCCGGTTTTACAGCGATGTTACCCACCTTAGCAGGCGCTGCACATCGATGCGTTATACCGGAAGTTCCTTTCAATATTAATAAGTTGGCGGAGCTGCTCACTGAAGATCGTAATCTTAATCCGAGCAAGTATTCTATAGTTCTTGTATCTGAAGGTGCCACCTTCGAAGGCGGCCAAATGATGTTTGAGGGACAGGAGAAGGATGCATTTGGACATGCCAAACTGGGTGGAATTGGAGATGAGGTCTCGGACGCTCTCAAACGTGTGTCTCCTAAATTTAATAATGGTAAGCCTGTGAATGTGATCAATCAGAAACTGGGATACCTTGTTCGATGTGGAGATCCGGACTTTATTGATTCTGTAGTACCCACAGCCTACGGTAACCTCGCGCTCGACCTTATCCTCAGCGGAATCGATGGAAGAATGGTGGTTCTAAAAAATGGCCGCTATGACCACGTTCCTGTGGAAGTGGTCACAGAAACAAAGAAATTTGTGAACGTGGATAAGTTTTATAATACGGAAAAGTACCATCCTTATTACAAGAATTTTGAGATGCTGCCGCTATTCATTATGACCAATGACTAAATACAAAGACTAGTCTGCACAAAGCGGCTTCGTCCCATTTATTCTTGCTTGATCTGTAATCTTGGATCTGGACTGAATTACCTCTAGTTGAGCGCATCAAGATTCTCACTTTATAATTGAACGGAGAACATCGTAATTGGCAGCTTTTCCAATTCTTTATTTGCCTGAAGTTTGCTAGTTTAGCAGATTCAATTTTTAGCATGAGCAGGAAAATCGAAAAGATAGGTGTATTTACATCCGGTGGGGATTCTCCGGGGATGAATGCAGCCATACGGGCAGTGGTTAGATCCTCTGCTTTCTGGGAAAGGGAATGTATGGGGATCTATCGTGGATACGATGGTATGATTACAGGTGACATCGTGCCATTGAACGCGAGAAGCGTAAATAATATAATCAATAGGGGAGGTACCTTCCTCAAATCGGCCAGATGTCCTGAATTTCGGACAGCAGAAGGGCGGAAAAAAGCATACAAGCAGCTACAGGTTGCCGGCATTAATGCCCTAGTAGTGATAGGAGGAGATGGCAGTCTTACGGGTGCAGATATATTTCATGGGGAATATGGAATACCTTTTATTGGCATCCCCGGAACCATTGATAACGATATCTTCGGAACACGTACCACGCTAGGTTTCGATACTGCCTTGAACACCGTAGTAGAGGCTATAGATAAAATCCGGGATACAGCCAGTTCCCACCATCGACTATTTTTTGTCGAAGTTATGGGACGCGATGTTGGCCATATCGCACTCAATGCCGGCGTAGGTGCAGGCGCGGAAGAGATCCTAATCCCAGAAGAGGACCTTGGTTTGGATCGGTTACTGCAATCGCTTGAGCGCAGTAGGAGAAGGGGAAAATCTTCCAGTATTGTAGTAGTAGCCGAAGGAGACCGCACAACGGGTAAAAATGTCTATGAATTGAAGGACTATGTAGAAAAAAACCTCCCGGAGTATGATGTTCGGGTAAGTGTGCTGGGGCATATGCAACGAGGCGGGGCTCCCTCTTGTTTTGACCGCGTTCTGGCTAGTCGCATGGGCGTAAAGGCTGTAGAGGCTCTGATCGATGGTAAATCAAATTTAATGGTTGGGATTCACGATAAAGAAATGATCCTGACACCCGTAAAGGAAGCCATTAAAGGTCAAACCAAGATCGATAAGGAACTAATTCGGGTATCCGATATAATGACATTATAAAAAATCAATTAAAATAATAATCAAAAAGAATTGAAAATGGCAACAATTAAGATAGGGATCAATGGGTTTGGAAGAATTGGCAGACTCGTATTCAGAGCAACTATGGATCGCCCTAATGTAGATGTAGTAGCGATCAACGACCTACTAGACGTTGAGCAGCTGGCATACCTTCTCGAATACGATTCCGTACACGGAAGATTTAACGGCACCATCGCCGTGAAAGATGGTCACCTTGTAGTCAATGGAAATACGATCCGTGTAACAGCAGAAAAAGACCCTACAGCCCTTAAGTGGGATGCTGTAGGTGCAGATATGGTAATGGAATGTACGGGGATATTCACCACAATGGAAAAAGCCCAACTGCATATTGATGGGGGAGCGAAAAAAGTGTTGATCTCTGCTCCGTCCAAAGATGTACCCATGTTTGTCATGGGTGTGAACCATCAGGATGTTAAAGCAACTGATACAATTATTTCCAATGCATCCTGTACAACGAACTGCCTGGCACCAATCGCCAAGGTACTAAACGATGAGTTCGGTATTGAAGAAGGCTTGATGACTACCATTCACGCTGCTACGGCCACACAACAGACCGTAGATGCACCGTCACGTAAAAACTATCGATTGGGGCGAAGCGCTTTATTAAATATCATCCCGACATCCACAGGGGCTGCGGTTGCCGTAACCAAGGTGATCCCGGAATTAAAGGGCAAATTAACCGGAATGGCTTTTCGTGTTCCAACAGCTGATGTTTCTGCAGTTGACTTAACTGTTCGACTAGAAAAGGAAACTTCTTATGATGAGATCAAATCTGTAGTAAAGAAGGCTTCAGAAGGAAAATATAAAGGGATAATAGGGTACACGGATGAAGCTGTTGTATCACAGGATTTCGTCGGAGATGCAAGAACCAGCATTTTTGATGCCGGTGCAGGAATTGAATTGAATTCTAAGTTTTTCAAATTGATCTCCTGGTATGATAATGAGGCGGGGTATTCCAATAAATTGGTTGACCTGGCCGAATATGCAGCATCTTTATAAGGCACACTTAGCAAACCAAGTAAACAAATAGACGTATGATCCTCATTGCGGATAGCGGCGCGACGAAGTCGGACTGGATCGCCCTGGATTCTGATGGCAAAGAAGTATTTATGACCCAAACCCTGGGCCTAAGCCCTGAAGTGCTTACCCGGCGGGTGATTGAAGACCGACTTGCCAATAACTACGAGCTTTCCAAGAACAAAGATAAAATCACCCATTTGTATTTTTACGGTGCCGGCTGCGGAACGGACAGGATGAAGAAGTTCCTTAAGGAGATTTTTAAGGAGTACTTTCCAAAAGCGGAGGTGAGTGTTAAGGAAGATACGTATGCCGCGATCTATTCTACCACTAAGATTGGAGTTCAGGGTATCGTTTGTATCTTAGGAACAGGATCTAAT
>JABDNM010000097.1 GCA_013043825.1 Flavobacteriaceae bacterium | reverse complement strand
GCCATAAGGTGCTGAAATTGCGTTCTCCAAGCAGCCTTCCGCCCAGAATATTTCCTGCGCCTCCATAACCATCCAGGAAAAAGGCACTGAAGATCCACAGATTAAAAGCGATTGTATGGGCAGCGATATACTCTTTTCCCAGGGCGGCTGCTTCCCGAGTAGCTAAAACTAATGCAGCGTTCAAAGCAAGGGAACGTACAAATAAGTTGGCACTCATCTTTGCGAGTCTGTAAATTTCAGGATGGAGCTTTGTTTTTAATCGAAGGGATACGTTGGTTTTCTTTATCAGCAGGGCAAGTGACAGTAATGCCATGACCACTTGAGAGATCAAACTTGCCCAAGCCGCCCCCTCCACATTCATGGGATCCAGGTAGCCATCAATTCCATAAACCAATGCGAAATCCAATCCAATGTTCAGTCCCGCTCCAATAGTTGCAATTATCATGGGCCAGAAAGTATTCTGAAGTCCGCGGAATATTCCGAAGACCGCAAAGGTGAACAGCGTAAGTGGGAAGCCCCAAACACGGATATAATAGTAATCCATACTGTATTTCAGGATAAGACCTTCTGCATTCAGTAAAACAAAGATCTCTTCAACCAGGAAGTAGGTGGAAAATAGCAGGACGACGCTAAGAGCGAGGTTAAAGAAAATTGCCTGGGCAGGAAATCGTTTTAAATCTTCCATGTTCCCGGCGCCCAGGTTTTGGGAGATAATGGCCGAAATGGCGGCACGTGTTTGTCCCAGGATCCAGATTAATGCAGAGAGGAAAGTCCCTACTATTCCTACAGCGGCCAGGGATTCGGTGCCAATTTCAGGAATGTTTCCTACTACGGCGGCATCGGTACTGGACAGTACTGGTTCGGCTATTCCTGCGATAATGGCAGGAATAGCCAGTTGCTGAATGCGCTTGAACGAGATATCGGTTTTGGATTGAATCAAGCCATAAAATTACTAGAAATTCAAGCTCATTTACCGCTCCTTGTCTCGATTAATATGATGTCGAAATAGATTTTTTCAATTTGGGATATTATTCAAGAGTGCCTTGAGCTGACTTTAGAGACTATTGCACTAAAATTCAGTATCTTTCGGTTAAAATTGTCAGGAAAAAAGATTTCAAAATAGTTCTTCCCGATCACCTCGCCAGGCACAAGTCATGCTAAAGAAGTTTTTTTACATAGTATGCTTATTTTGTATAAGCGGGACGCTGGCTCAAGACTGTCCCAGCTTGACCAATCCTTTGCCCAATTCGGTAGAAGTTCCCGTTACTACAAGTATTAGCTGGGAAGAAGTTCCGGGTGTTACCGGATACATTATCTCTATTGGTACTACGGCTGGTGGGGGGGAGATTATCAATGAGCAACCTGTAGGCAGTGATACTACCTTTACTCCGCCATTGGGATTACCGGAATCCACACAAATCTATGTAACCATTACCTTGTTTTTCTTCGATCGGGAAAATATTGTTTGTCCCAGCCAATGGTTCACAACAACCGATGTGACCTCCCCGCCATTGTGCACCCAGTTGATATCCCCCGAGGATGGTGATGAGAACGTAAATGTTGGATCCAATTTATTATGGGCCTATGCGCCCCTTGCTACTGGTTACCGGATTACCATTGGAACTGCCCCGGGTTCCGGGAATATTGTAAATGACCTGGATGTTGGCAATGAGCTTTTTTATAATCCAGCAAACAATTTCCCGAGTGAAACTTTGATCTATGTGCTAATCGCACCCTACAACGAAAATGGGCGAGCTGCAAATTGTGAAGAGGAAAGTTTTACTACCGGGGATATTGGCGAACCGCCCGGTTGCACCATGCTTATAACCCCGGAAGATGGGGAGGTGAACGTAGAGCTTTCGCCTTTGATCGAATGGGCAGTTGTTCCTGGCGCTCTTGGATATATCGTAAATATTGGAAGATCCCCGTTTGTCAATGACATTTTGGATGGAGTGGCGTTTTTTACGAATTCAACCTTTGTTATAAATTTTGAACCCAATAAGACCTATTTCGTACGAATTATTCCTTTCAACGATGCCGGGCAGGCTCAAAATTGTCCGCAGGAATCCTTTTCCACCATTTTGGGTTGTGGTCCGTTCGTCGATCCGGAGACAGGAGAACTGGTGAGCCTGAATCCTGAGATCAACTTTCCGGAGCAGGTAGGGATCTGTCTCAATGACCTGCCAACCCGGATCAATTCGACCGACAATGCCGATGGATATCGCTGGTTCCGGGTTGCGGCGAATGGCGATGAGGCCTTGATCTCGGAGGAATCTTATGTGGAAATCTCGGAAACAGGCACCTATCGCTATGAAGCCTATAACTTATATGATCAGGAAGGTGTGATCATCGAGTGCTCCAGTTCACAGATTTTCACCGTTGTTTCTTCAGAAAAGGCACTGGTGGAGGATTTCAGGGTGGAGGAAGGTTTCGATCTATTCAATGTTACGATAATTGTTTCAGGGATTGGCGATTATGAGTTCGCCCTTGGGGATGCAGGGGGCCCTTATTCCGAAGAAAACCAATTCAACGATTTGGAGGAAGGTGACTACGTGATCTACATCAAAGATCAAAACGGTTGTGGGATTGTGGAATATCCTTTCAGGCTTAAGTTCCCAGAAACCGGCTTTCCGCCATATTTCTCACCCAATGAAGACGGGATAAACGACCGTTGGCAATACAGGCCGCCACGCTCGAATGCCTTACCAATTACGCGCATCTTTATTTACGATCGATACGGAAGATTGTTGTCTGCCTTCGATGCGGGAAGTGAGGGCTGGGATGGCACCTATAATGGTAATGCACTGCCATCATCCAGCTATTGGTATGTTGCATATACCTCGGATGGCAGAATTTTCAAAGGCTTCTTTACTTTGGCCAGGACCCGTCAGCGGAATCGTTGAGTAACAATTCGTAACAGTAGAAAGGATTCGAGCTTTGCTTCGGAAAGTAAATGTTTGCCAGCCGGATATACCCACGTGCTTCATAGAACCGTTGATTGCGTATGTTTTTGCTGAAGGTATCCAGGCGAATCGAGTCGACCTCTTTCTCCCGGGCAAGCGCTTCAGCAAAGTCCATCAATAGCCGCGCATTGCCCTTGTGCTGATGTTGGGGGTGAATGGCCAGTCGATGAATATAAAATTGTCTACTGTCTTTGGAGAGCCAATTTACTTGTTCGTAGACCTCGTCTTTAAAGGTGGAAATTGTGACACAGCCGGCCAGGGTGTCGTTCTTGATGAGCACATAGAGTTCGTCGCGCTTTAAGTCGGTTAAAAACGATTCGATATTGGGATAGTGTTCATTCCATTGATGAATCCCTTCGGAAGACATCTTTTTGGCGCAAGCCCTCGTAATTGTTATAATTTCCTCAATTTCCGATGCTTTTGCCAGCCGAATCATATTTTAAAAGTAATTTTGCAACTTTAAAGGATGGTGATAACCATTTAAAGATACCAATTCTTATGAAAAAAATTTTGGTTCCTGTAGGGTCCATGGAGAGTGGACTGAACAACATTAAATATGCAATAGATTTTGCAGCAATATCTGGCGCCTCAGTATACGTTATCAATATCTACAAGGCGTTTTCAAAAGTTGCTGGCCTCACCAAGGTCAATCAGTTGATGATGGAAGATAGTGAGACCATGCTGAAAGGCCTGCTGGATCAAGTTGAAACAAAAGGCGTAGAAATAATTGCCAAGCCCATTCAGGGAGATCCTTACGAGGCAATTAGCAGAATATCCAAACAACTGGACATAGACCTTATGATCTTATCTCCACAGAGCTTGGACAAGAAGGCTGAATTATATCTAGGCCCTATCACGGGGAAGATTGTAAAACAAACCAAGATTCCATTGATGATAGTACCTAAAGACTATAAATTCAAAAAGGCTGAATCTATTTTACTGGCGTTTAAACGGGGCCATATACCAAAGGAAGATGGACTGAAGCCCTTAAAGGAAATTGCCAAATTGTTCAATTCGAAGGTACACTTGCTTCATGTGCGTACGCCCGACGTTATGGAGGAAGACGACGCGCTGGATCCTCAATTAAAAGAACTCCAGGCTTCGCTAACTGTAACGGAAAATGCGACTATTTTTCAAGGGGTACTGGAACACTTTCAGGCGCACAATCCAGATATGCTTTGTGTACTGAGAAGAAAGAGAGGATTCTTTCAAAAATTATGGGAAAAGAACTCAGTGCTAAAAAAGGAATTTCATACCAGCAAGCCACTTTTGGTCTTAAGGGGGCAAGAATAAAAAAACTCTCAAAAGCTCAGTAATTTGCCGAGCTTCTGAGAGCGAAGGTGGAGAAGAGCGGACTCGAACCGCCGACCTCTTGACTGCCAGTCAAGCGCTCTAGCCAACTGAGCTACATCCCCAAATTATTTTTACGCCATCGCCGACCTGCGGCAGATTTCAAGTACTTTTCCCTTTGTCTGGCTTGTTTCCGGGAATCGAACTTCTCATGGTGTTTTACTAGCCAGGGTACGAATGCCTTTGTAGATTTAACTTTTCCAGAATTATGAGCTCGTAAACGATTTTTTACGTTTGCAGATATTCCGATGTAAGATCTACCAAAATCCTCACTGAAAAGAACATAAACAAAATACAACTTTCTTCCTTTCTGGCGCTCCCCGCCCGAACGTAGCGTTCGGTACGGGCGGGTAGCCAACTGAGCTACATCCCCTTCCAAATAGATTGCGAAAATAGTAAATTTATTGAATCCCCTCGCAATTATTCCAACTCCTTTTCGACGAATGGTAGCTTAGGATCACAAATTTCGAGGATTAGCTTTTTTAGTTGATCACCGAAAGTTTCAAGTACTTCTTTATCGATGCGATAAATTTTTGGGCTGCGCCCGGGCCTTTCCTTTTTAGCGAACTTCAAAAATCCTGAATTTAGATTTTTAAACGAGATCACACCGGCTTCCATGCTGTCGTATTTTACTTCAGACCTTATGATCAAGGCGTAGGTTAAAACCTGGAAAGCCTTACTGTATTTATAATCTTCGATCAGTGAGCTCCAATCTACCACTTCCAGATCGGACTGCTTTACATGCCCCGTTTTATAATCGATCACCCGTAATTCGCCGTTCCAAAGATCTATTCGGTCTACTTGTCCCCCTATAAAGACCGGAAAATCCAATTCAGGTAATTCGATCTTTACTCGTAATTGGGCTTCCAATTTCAGTAACTCAATACGGTTGCCTGTTGTCACCAACGACCGATCCATGGCAACAAGATTTTCGATGTAACGTTGGACTACCTCGAATACAATGAGGTTCTTACCACTTTTATAAGAACCTTCTTTAAAGTGGTCCTTGAATTGATGGATCACCTCTTTCTGGATCTGTGGCTTGATAGCATCCAACAATTCAGGGGTTAATAATTTGCCTTCACAAGGTTTATACAAATTTTCCAGCGCATTATGCACAATATTGCCCAACGTTTTATAAGCCACGATCTCTTCTACTTCATCGGCTTCCGACACTTTTAAGATTTTTTGCATGTAAAAATCCACCGGATTACGAATGTATGCCGCAAGAGCTGATGGAGAAAAGTACTTTCCCGCGATCTCCTTCAGCCGATCCATAACATCCCCGGTTTTTTCTATTTCACTTAAATCCTTTATATGGAGCTGGATCTCGGGTGAAATTACCTCGAAGGCTAACTTATGTGCCGGTTGTTTTTCTATCTCAAGTTGAAGCAGAAACCTGCTTTTCTCTCCCGAACTGAGACCTTTTTGAGCGTTGTTATAAAGGAAAGTTGCTCGCTTAACCCTATGGAGCAGTCGATAGAAGTGATACGAATAAATAGCATCTTTATCGGTGTATAAGGGTAGACCGAATTGCTTTTTCAGATCGTAAGTGATAAACGATGCCTGGGACTTACCGGCAGGAAGAATCCCTTCATTCACAGACAGCATGATGAGATTTTCAAAATCCAATCCCCGGGTTTCCAGTACTCCCATGATCTGCAAACCATCATAGGCATCTCCTTCGAAGTCCATGGACAACTCTGAAGTTGTTTGTTGGTACAAATTATAAATGGTAGTAACTGTGTTTAAATAAGGATAGGAGTCGACAAGTTGCTGGAATTTTAAAAATACTTGCTGGAGTGTGCGCATCGAAAACTGCTCCATCCCAGGATGCAAGGATTTTTTTGTTTCTACCAACGAAAGTAACCGAAAGCAGTTATTAATAGCCATTTTCCCGTCGTCCATCCAATCACCAAAAAGAAGATTAAGCGCTTCGTGGTTCGCCTGTTTTGTTAGTTTGAATAGATCATTCTGCGATAAGCGCGAACGGTTTTGTTCAGAGATCGCATCCATGATCTGCGGGGCGCCTTCCAGTAGGTGACTGGCGATTGGGCTACTAAGCAAATCAAGCACCGATTGGTAGTAAAACGACTTGGTTTTCTTGGAATGCAATTTGAGTAAACTTCCGAAGAAAAGAGTTGCGGGAAGTGTATTCAATTTCATCCCCATAGTAACATTTATTCGTTGCACATTGGGAGGTAAGGAGTAGAGTACCGCTGTTAACAGAGATTCTTCGGCCAGGACGATGGCTGTTTTGTCCAGCTGCTCTTCGGTATATTTAGACAACAGATTCCCGAGGTATTTAACCTGGGTAATGTTGTTTTGTGCCGAAACGATCTTAAATTCTTTGGGTTGGCTGAAATGATCTCCGAATTTTGATTCTTCTTGGTGCTTGAAATATTTCCATTCTGACAGGTATTTCCGCAGAAAAATTGAAGCACTGTGTTTGTCGTCGTCCATGAAGGTTCGGTCCGCATCCCAGAATACCTGAGCAGTTCCGTTTTCCAACAGTTCCTGAATGATTCGTTGTTCTGCCAGGTTTAGTGCATTGAATCCAATGAATACATGATCTTTTCCCCCATGAATCCTTAGGTAGTGCTCGATATCTTCTGCCGCTTTCCTGTAGACCATTCCCTGGTAACCTACTTGTTCGGCAAGGAGCATTTCGTTCAGGCTTTTATAAAATTGTGAAAGGTGTTTCCAGAAGGCCAGATAGTTTTTTATCAAGGGGGTACTTTCTTCGGTTGCGCCCCATTTTTCCAGCGTCTTGATACTCGACAGGTAGTCAAAGAATGACTTGGGATCTACCAGGTAGCGATCGATCTCGCTAAAATCGTTCAACAAGGCTGTAGCCCAAGACAGAAAGTCGAGGAAGCTTTCTTTGTCTCCTATATTCTGAGTGTTCAAATAGGCTTGATAGCTCTTGATCAGGAGTTCATCGGCCGGAAGTATCTTTAGCCCGGACAGCTCTTCGATGAATTCTTCGATACTAATAATTTTGGGCGCGAATTGTGTTTCCGAAAGGTGTTTCCGAAGATAATTTTTGACGAAGCCCCCGGCTCGCTTACTTGGAAGTATTAGGATGCTTTTTGAAAGGTTCTCTCGGGTGTCACGTAGGGACAGAATGGTTTCTTCCAGGAAAGTAAGCATACTCAAAAATAGAAAACGCCTCCCAGTGAGGAGGCGTTTTCTGTATTTATTTTATTTCTATTGAATTATTTCTTCAATGAAATCTCTACACGTCTGTTTTGTTGTCTTCCAGCCGCTGTATTATTGGAAGCGATTGGTCGAGTTTCTCCGTATCCAATAGACGATAGTCTGCTAGCATCCATTCCGATGGTAGTTAGATATTGTCTAACAGAAGCAGCACGGTCGTTAGATAAGTTCATGTTGTACGCATCTCTACCTCTGCTGTCTGTGTGACCTTCAATTACGAAGGAAGTAGTTGGGTACTCTTTCATGATATCAACAATTTGCTGAAGTACTGCGTATGATTCTGGACGAATCGTTGCTTTAGCAGTGTCGAACAAGATAGTTTTTGAGTACTCGTTCAATTGGTTGATCACCTCAACAGTTACTTCAGGACATCCGTTATTTGCTACTGTACCAGGAACATCTGGACATTGGTCGTCTTTATCAAGGACACCGTCACCGTCTCTATCTTGGTAAGGACATCCATTGTTAGCTCTAGGACCGGCTTCGTTTGGACACTCATCTTCCGCGTCGGTAATTCCATCACCGTCAGCATCTGGACATCCATTCATAGAAGCTAGACCAGGAACAGTAGGACAAGCATCCTGAGGATCTGCGATTCCGTCACCATCTGTATCTGGACAACCATTGAATTCGGCTAGACCAGGAGTGTTCGGACATGCATCGTTTCTATCTTCGATACCATCTCCATCACTGTCTGGACATCCGTTGAACTCAGGAAGACCTGGAGTTTCTGGACACTCATCGTCACGATCGTAAATACCATCTCCGTCTGTATCTTTTCCTCCAAACTTAAATGCAATACCTGCAGAATGTTGGAAGTGTTTAACACCGAAACCATCTTCGAAGGCGTGCTTGTAAGTACTCTGGAGACTTAAGGCAACATTTTGCCCTAACCAGAAACGAACATTAGCCAATGCGTTAGCGGTTCCGAATCCAATATCATCTACCCAGGTATATCCACCACCAACACCCAATGAAGGATCGAACCATCCACCAGGACCATTGACAAGATCTCTGAAACTGTATTTAATTTCACCGTCTGCAGAATAATAGGTTACGTCGGCGATAGACAAATCTCCAATCTTATCAATCTTGTTGATAGAACCAGCCGCTGTGAATGTAAATCCACTTCCAATATATCTTCCTACAGAAACTCTGGAAACTGATGGAAGGATATTCCAGTGATCGGTTACGTTGAAATATTCGTCAAATAACTCTCCTTTGACCATGGATTCGCCAACTACCGATGGAAATCTACCGTCTTCGGTAATTCCAACAGGCCATGTGTCTACGGCATTTACACCAGCCTCAATAGCCCAAGGGTTGTTTTCGTCTTGCGCATTTGCTACCCCTATGGCGAAAATAAAGAGAGCAGCAGCGAAAATACTGTTAAGATGTTTCATATTCGATTGTTTAATTTTAAGTGTTAATAGAGCAAAAGTAAGTTGTTAAGATTTATTAACAAAAGCAAATCTATTAAATTTTTTGTAATTAGACTGCTCCAGCCCTACAAATAAAGGAATAAAAAGAGTTAGACACCTAAATTTTCCTTTACTTTTTTGAAGGCTGCAATCGCCATATCGAGGTGCTCTTTTTTGTGGGCAGCAGAAAGCTGTACGCGAATCCTAGCTTTTCCCTTCGGAACAACCGGGTAAAAGAAACCAATTACATAAATTCCTTCCTTCAAAAGCAAGTCGGCCATAGTCTGTGAAAGCTTAGCATCATACAACATTACGGGCACGATCGCCGAATCTCCGTCAATGATATCGAAGCCAGCTTCTTTCATGCCTTTTTTGAAGTAAGTCGTGTTTTCCTCCAGTCGGTCGCGCAGTTCCGTATCGTTCGATAACATTTCGAATACCTTGATAGAGGCGCCCACAATAGCGGGAGCCAAAGAATTCGAGAATAAATAAGGTCTGGACCGTTGACGCAGCATCTCGATGATCTCTTTTTTCCCGGTCGTATAACCTCCCATGGCTCCGCCCAGGGCTTTGCCCAGTGTCCCGGTGATGATATCAATTCTACCCATAACTCCTTTTTCTTCCAGGGTTCCGCGACCGGTTTCTCCAATAAAACCTGCGGCATGGCATTCGTCTATCATAACCAAGGCATCATATTTTTCGGCCAAATCACAGATTTTATCCAAAGGAGCTAACAACCCGTCCATGGAAAATACACCATCTGTCACAATGATCTTATGCCTTGCGCCATTGTCGTTTGCGGCGATCAATTGTTTTTCAAGATCTTCCATGTCACTATTTTGATACCGAAAACGTGCAGCCTTACAGAGTCGTACCCCATCGATGATAGAGGCATGGTTGAGCGAGTCGGAAATAATGGCATCTTCAGCGTTCAAAAGCGGTTCAAAGACTCCGCCATTGGCGTCGAAAGCAGCTGCGTACAGGATGGTATCTTCAGTTTGATAGTAGTCGGCGATCTTCTGCTCCAATTCTTTATGAATGTCCTGGGTTCCACAAATAAATCGCACTGATGACATCCCAAACCCATGGGTGTCCAATGCATCCTTTGCTGCCTGGATCACTTCCTTGTTTGAGGACAATCCCAGGTAATTGTTCGCGCAAAAGTTGATGACTTTTTCACCAGTAGAAATGGTGATCTCGGCGTCTTGTGGGGAAGTGATGATACGCTCTTTTTTGAACAGGCCTGCGTCCTTGATTTCCTGAAGTTCTTGCTGAAGGTGATCTTTGATCTTTCCGTACATGTGGAGTGCTTTTTTATAGCCCCAAATTTACAGTTTATTTATTGAAATTTCCTCCCCGTAGCTATAAACCAGAAATCGATTTTTTACCTCATAACCCATGGCTGAAAGCGCCATGGCATAGCCGTTTATTTGATGCTCATGATCCTCGGAAGGGGTGCCAGTTTTATAGTCTATAATAGTTACTTGGTCACCGGAGTGGATATTTATTCTATCCGGTCGTACGATTGCATCCGGTGTGATTATTTCACGTTCATTGAATACTAAATCTTCTTCCATGAAAAGAGGAAGCAAATCACGGTGATCCACGATCGCCCGAACGGTTTGTTCCAGCTTATTTTGTACAACCGGATCATGCTTTAGTTGTGAAGCAAAGTCTTCAAGAACCGGGTCTACATCTATTAGCTTTTCGATAGCTGCCATGGCCTCGTGCAGCAGATTTCCAAAACGCACAGATTCAGGGTCTGCAGATTCATAATGGGCACCAACGAATTTAATTTGGTGTGCTTCGGGAGAAGAGACTAAATAGGAAATAGGATTAGGAATTATGGTCTCCTTCTTTAAGCCGTTGATTAACGGAACCGGGGCTCCAAACTCGTACACATTCTTTCCTTCTTCCCACTGGCCTGTTTCTTGCAGGAATCCCTCAAAATAATGAGCGAAATTTGTTGGAGGTTCTTTGAAGGAGACGAACTTGCTAAGTACATACAACCTGTGTTCGGCCCGCGTCATGGCAACATAAAGTAAGTTGAGATTGTCCAATTGAAGAATGCTCCTTCGATCCTCGACCAGTTGTTCACCAAATACCCCGTAGTTAGCCACGTCTTTGTTATACTGAATGAGCAATTCACCAAAATCTTCCTCCTCCACAGGGTACCAGGCAGTTCCATCGATCTCTTTATAGACATCAAGATCGGCATAGGGGAAAATAACCATTGGAAATTCAAGCCCTTTTGCCTTATGAATGGTCATTACTTTTACCGCGTTGGTATTTTCATTGGCGGCTATACTCGCCCGCTCTTTTTCCATAGCCCAAAATTGAAGGAAACTGGCAACACCGGTTTCTTTGGTCAATGAAAAATTATGAACTAATTCCATAAAGCTCAACAGAAATGCGTTTGGGCCATTGTTGAGTCCAAACTCTTCGACCGCATATTCGCAACTTTCATACAGAGGAAGCTGTCGAAACTTCTCAAAGTTGAAAGCTGGCAAATGTTCCTTGAGAGATGCAAAGAGTTCTGCTGGAGACAGGGGCAGGTGTAGTTTAAAAAAAGCATGTTTAGTTTCTTCTATTGGAAAGTGTTCATAGAGGTAAGCTAAAAGTTCAATTTTGATCTCATCATTGTTTGGCTTGATACTTAACTCCAGTAAATGGACGACAGCATTTACTTCCACCGAGTTGCTTATTAGCAAGGTTTCTTCAGAAACTACGCCTATTTGTTTTTCCAGTAGGAATTCACTTATTGCAACCCCTTCTTTTTTCTTTCGCGTGAGCACGCAGATGTCATTTAATTTGTAGCCATCTTCCAAGGCCCCTTGGATAAGGAAATAAATTCGCTCGTTGAATTCTAAATTGAGATCTTTCGTTTCTTCTGGCAAGAATTCAATGCAAACGTGTCCTCCGGATTCGTGTTTAACTTGTTGTTCGTTTCCTTCTATATATAGTTGTCGATGATCTTCATTACTGAAATGGTTGGCGACATACGTAAAGAACTCGTTATTGAACTCAACGATCTCCTGTCTACTTCTGTAATTTGAATCGAGCGTCTTGATCTCCTTCAGATCAATTGAAAACGGATGCTCCCTACTATAAAGCTTTATGAATTGTTCGGGGAGTCCACCCCGCCATCTGTAGATAGATTGTTTAGCATCCCCCACCAGGAACAAACTTCCCGTACCACTACCTTGGAATTGCTGTGACAGCGCATTGTCGATCAATGGGATCAGGTTTTTCCACTGTAGTTCGGAAGTATCCTGAAATTCATCAATAAAGAAATCACGATATCGATCACCTAACCGCTCATATATGAAAGGAGCGGGCTGGTTCTTGATCTCCTGGTGGATGATCGCATTGAATTCGCTGATTGGGAGAATATTTTCGGAGATTTTGATCTTTTCCAGCTCTTTATTTACCATTTGAATGGTGGCTAGCGGCACCAAATTTCTAAGTAGATTATCTACTAAAGCCAGTTGTCCTCTGGTCTGCTTAATGGCCAAGAATGCTTGCTCGATTTCAGGCACCATAGCATCGATCAATTGGGCAATTTCATCTTTAACCCGAGCAGGATACAGCGGTTTTTCGGAAAGTGATTTTTGCCATTGGGTGTCGAAATTCAGATCAAAGTCACCATTCGAGATATTTTGGAAGAATACATAGGCTTGTTTTCGATAGAAATGAGACGATTCCAGCCCGGCAACTTTAAATCGATTATAGATACGGGCTCCAGATTGCTGGATCTCATCTTCCAACTGCTTTTTTTTCTTCTTTAATTTCTTTTGAAGGGAAACAAAGGCATTCAATGGTTTATCACGGAAAGCGCTAAGGTGCTTGACGTCATTCTCGTTTGCTAGAAGCATGGCTGTTTTACGCAGATCGAAGGCAATATCCCAGGACCGGTCATCATCTGTTTTTTGTAAGGCAAAGGCCACCAGGAACTCCGTTATTTCGGGGTCTTCACCTGCCAAGTCGATGAGCTGGTCGACGGCTTGATAGATGAGGTCTTTAACTTCGAGGCTAACTTCAAAATTATGGGATAGTTTAAGGTCACGAGCAAAAGTGCGGATAAGCCTGTGATTGAAATGATCGATGGTTTCTACACTGAATTGAGCATAATGATGAAGTAAATGCTTTAGGATGGATTTTGATCTCGACCTGATCTCCTTTTCACTGAGGTTGGATTCTGAAATGATGTGGTCAAGCATTTTCGGTCTTTCGTTCTCATGACTTTCCGAAGCAAATAAAACTAACGTATCCACGATCCTGGATTTCATTTCGGCAACGGCCTTGTTCGTGAACGTGATCGCCAAAAGATGTTTATAATGATCAGGGGAAGGGTGATTTAGAATTTTGAGCAAGTAGGATTTCACCAGGGCGAAGGTCTTTCCGCTACCTGCGGAGGCATTGTAAATTACAAATGAGTTGGTATTGTTCAAGAGATGCCGGAATCGTTAGCTAAAGATACTATTAAGAATTTCTATGTGGGTATAAAAATCTTATAAATTCCCTAACAGGAGAAACCGTTTATAATACGTATTTTTGGGTAGTAAATAGATAGAAACTAAAACTGAATACTATGTCATTTGAATTACCAGCATTAAAGTATGCACACGACGCTTTAGAACCACATATAGATGCTCGCACTATGGAGATTCATCATGGAAAACACCATGCGGGCTATACCAATAAATTAAACGCTGCCATAGTTGGGAGCGCACTTGATGGGAAGTCTATAGAAGAAATCTTGTCGAGTTTGGATATGAGTAATAAGGCCGTTCGAAATAACGGTGGTGGCTTTTACAACCACCGATTGTTTTGGGAAGTGATGTCTCCTAATGGAGGCGGTACTCCTTCTGGTGAGCTTGGAGCTGCAATCGATGATTCATTTGGATCCTTCGATGCTTTTAAGGAGAAATTTTCGACTGCTGCAGGCTCGCAGTTCGGATCTGGCTGGGCTTGGCTCTGTGTACACCCCGGCGGCAAACTGGAGGTTTGTGCTACACCCAATCAGGATAATCCATTGATGCCTGGTGTAGGATGTGGAGGAACACCCATTCTAGGGTTAGATGTTTGGGAGCATGCTTATTACCTGCATTACCAAAACCGTCGTCCAGATTATGTGTCGGCTTTCTACAATGTGATTAACTGGGAAGAAGTTGGAAATCGGTACGATTCCAACAAATAGTAACAACATACCATAGAAATGCCCTGCTCGATTTGAGTGGGGTTTTTTGTTTAAGGCAATTTGTGATCAGACTATTTATGGATCGCGGTCTAACAAGCTGCCAGCATTGCTACGAATGGAAAATGCCTGAATATACTCGGCTATACTTAGATATCTGGTGAAGATACCCGCGTCAGCGGCAAGCCTAATAGGGTAAACGAGAGTTGTGAGGGAGGAAGAAACGGTTCACCTGTTCAGGTTCACCACCTTATCGAAGCGAAGTTTTGCGCAGCAAAAACCGGACGTTGGGTGGACATCTGGTGACGATACCCGCGTCAGCGGCAAGCCTAATAGAGTAAACGAGAGTTGTGAGGGAGGAAGAAACGGTTCACCTGTTCCAGGT